>NZ_JAPZSS010000195.1:0-46217 GCF_027532015.1 Microcystis sp. LE19-131.1A
CTTTCAAGACTCGGTTAACAATTTGTAATATTCCTTGTTGACACCCTTACTGACAAAGAAAAAACTGAAATCAAGTCAGGATAAGGGTTGGAGTGCTTACTGCAAAAATTGTTAAGAAAGATCCCTATAAGGGATAGCTTATTAAGGGGGGATTAAGGTAGGGTTGATTCATTTAAATTAAGTATAGCTGATTTTGAGTCAATAAATTTGATCGAGGATTCTCAAGTTTATCTTTTTCTAATCAAAAGAGTTAGTCATAATAACTAATCTTTAATCTTCTGCCAATATTTATTATGAATAGATTGATAAAGCCTGTTCCCAAGCCACTAAAAGCCTATCTCTCTTGAAATTGTCTGAGAGTACATCCTGTTAATTTAGCTAATTTTTCTGCTTCTTACGTCGATAAAACTATCAGTTTTTCCCAACGTTCAGCTAACCACCTCTGTCCCTCTGTTATTGAGAGAAAACCCAAACCTCTGAAAAGATTCAATCCTATAGTTGTGAGAATTGACCAATTGCTGGCCGCTTGAAAATCACTTATCTCGCTTTTATCTTCCTCAAAAATTACATCTTTTACCCAATGTAACTGATTTTCTATTTTCCAATGTCCTCGAATAATTTTAGCAAATACTTGAGCGGATTCGGTTAGGCTACTGATATAGTAAGCTGTTTCTTCATAGGTTTTATCCCCGCGACTACCCTTTCTTTCTACTTTAATAACTCTTCGCAGATTTTCAAACCCTTGTCTTTCATTTTTTCTCACTTTAAAAACTTCTATTTTTCTTGATATTTTTCGTCCATGACTATTATCTTGTTCAAGAAAGCAACTTTCTGGCTTTGAGGAATTACTCAGGTCTTGTATTCGCTTATAAAGATTTTTCTGATTTCCTTTAACGGTGATAACATAATCATTTTTAGTCTTGGCTATTAAGCTGATTGTTTTTTTCTGACAGTGTAAAGCATCGCCAGTAAAAACTTTATTTTGGAGAGAGCAATCCTCAATTATAGCTTGCCCTTCGTCGATTTCAGACCCTTTTTTGTTTTCGATTCTTTTTAAGTGTAATACTAATCCACTTTCTTGACTAAACAATGAGACAAACATGATAAAATTTTGTTGTTCATTATTAGGATTCTTTAGGGTGTTTTTGAGACTTTTTCCATCCATACCTAGCCAATTTATATCATCTCTTTGTCCATATTCTTCTAATGCCCATTCATTAAACATTTTTAACAAACTCTGCCAGTCAACTCCCATCATTACCCTTCTAATTGTTGAATAGGATGGGACTCTTTCTGGAATTATGTTAAATTCTTTACTCAGCCTGTGCCGATTATTTTTAGCAAACTCTCCTAGCTCTCTATAACCTGAGTATCCTAGCATCGTTCCCAGTATTATTACTACTAATACTATCCATAAAGGGTGTCTTTTTCCTTTATCTTTCCGAAAGTCCTTGACTTGTTTTAGTTTTTCTATTAAGCTCAACATATATTTGAAAGGTTGGCGGTCACTCCTCATTTTACCTGATAGTGATCGCTTTTACTTTTGATATTCTGATGGGAGAATGAAACAGCCCTAGGGATTAAGGGGGGATCTATCTTCAATTTAATTCTAACCAGCTACTTATAGCTCGATCGATCTGGGTATATAAAGCTTCTAAATCCCCGGAATTGTCCAAAACAATATCAGCTAAGGCAATTTTTTCGGCTAAAGGCATTTGATTATCAATCCGAGCGATCGCTTGTTCCCTAGTTAAGTTATTTCTAGTCATTAAGCGTTGAATTTGTTGCTCGAAACTGCAAGAAATCACCCAAATCTCTGTGACTAAATGGGTTAATTTGGCTTCAAACAATAAAGGGATAGAAAAAACAACTATCGGGGCTTCTAACTGCTCTAAATGCCGATTAAAACATTCTCTAACGTAGGGATGAATCTGACTTTCTAACCAGATTTTTTCCTGGGGATTATTAAAAATAATCTCTCCTAACTGTTGGCGATTAAGGGAATTATCCTCAGTTTTAACTTTTCTGCCATAACGCGCCAAAATTCTCTCTAAAATTGCCGAACCTTTTTCCACTGCTTCCCGGGCATAAATATCCGCATCAAGGACAGGAATTTTGTAGATATTTTCTAAATAATTGGAAACCGTGGATTTACCACAGGCTATTCCCCCTGTTAACCCGATAATTCTTCTTGACATAAATTATTAAATTGCTAATCTCAATTAAGGTGCGTTACGCGCTCGCTAACACACCCCACAGTTATAAACTCTCTATCTGTTGTAAAACTCTTGCTTGTACTTGTTGATAGGCAGTTTCCACATCTCCTAAATCGCGACGAAAACGATCCTTATCGAGAATACGCGCTTGGGCATCCTCTTGGGTTTTATCCCAGAGACGACAGGTATCGGGGCTAATTTCATCACCTAGATAAATTTTGCCCGTTTTATCAACTCCAAATTCTAACTTGAAATCGACGAGAATAATCTGGCACTTATCAAAAAATTCCTGTAGATATTGATTGATTTGCAGAGCTAAATCTCGTAACTGATTGACTTGCTCCTCGCTGGCAATATCAATCACTTTTATGCGATCGGTTGTTAACAAAGGATCGCCTAAAGCATCATCCTTGAGGTAAAATTCTACAAGAGGAAAAGGTAAAATTTTCCCCTCCTTTAATCCCGTTTGCTTGCACAAACTCCCGGCGGCGATATTTCTGACTACTACCTCCAAGGGAATGATTTTAATCGCCTTGACGCGCATTTCCCTAGAACTAGGGCGATCAATATAATGGGTAGGTATTCCTAGGGATTCTAACCATTGAAATAGGGCAGTGGAGACAGTACAGTTAATTTCCCCTTTACCGACAATTTGCCCGCGTTTTTGGGCATTAAAAGCGGTGGCATCGTCTTTGTAATAAGTAAGGAGAATATCGGGATCATCGGTTTGATAGAGAATTTTGGCCTTGCCTTCATAGAGTTTTTCCATAGTTATCATCCTCGGCAATTGATAAACGAAAATCGATGGTTAATCAGATAGCGGCGGCAGCAAATTTTGGCGATCAACCTAGATAAAAAATTTAGATCATCAGGGAGATGATTGTTGAGAAAAAATAATGTATAATTGCTGCTTAAAGATAACTGTCAACATTTTGCGACCGAATCTTAACCTATAACCAAAAAGTGTCACGATTTAAGTGTCAATTTTTGGCAAATCAGCCAAGTTTTTACTTAAATCCTCAATCATAGCCAACAACTGATATTATCTCCCATTACCATTACCGAAAAATCTAAAGAAATTCCGCAAAATTACCCGCCATCGCCCTATGAACCAGAATCCTCCTAACGATGATAACCCGAATCTCCCCGATCGCCGCAAGGAGAATTTTCTCTATCCTCGCGCCCCCTATTATGGAGAATTTAAGCCAGAAAACTTGCTATTTAACGCCAATTTACAGGAATTTGCCCAAAAAGTCAGTTTTATTTGTAATCTGGAAACCGGGGGCAAAATCAGTTCTCTAGAAGCCTACCAAAAAATTAAAGCCCTCTGGAAAGACTTAAAAGAGAGCAAAAAAGGCCTAGGCATTGGGGAAAACCCCTTTAAAAAAGATGATGATACCTAAAGGATAATCAGGAAAAATCGGGTGCATCTCAATTTTGTAGAAATATCTATATTACAGGGCGCACGCGGTGCGCCCCTACTATTGGCGCAATAATATTATTGTAGGGGCGAATTGCATTCGCCCTCTTTGAATAACTGCTGCTGCTCACCATAAGTGAGAGAAAGTCACAAATATCAGATGCACCCGAAAAATCTCCTGGGTTGATCAAAAATACTGGGACAGAAATATTTTCTGTCCCCATAGAATTAGATAAGCAAACGCTTAAAAATTACCGTGATTTTGGATGGCACTTTCTAATTTTGCCACCACTTCCTCGACGCTAATTACTCCTAAATCGCCCGTGGCACGGGTGCGAATACTTAAACTATTACCTTCCATTTCTTTTGCCCCCACCACTGCCATCACGGGAATTTTTGCGGTTTCAGCATTGCGAATCATTTTACCCAAACGTTCGCCACTGGTATCGGTTTCGGCCCGAATTCCTAACAACTGCATTTTCGCTGTCACCTCTTTAGCGTAATCCAATTGACTATCACTAACCGGTAATAATCGTATCTGGACAGGGGCTAACCAAAGAGGAAAATCCCCCGCGTATTCTTCGATTAAAATACCGATTAAACGTTCCAAAGAACCAAAAGGTGCGCGATGAATCATCACCGGACGTTTACGATTACCATCTTCGGCAACGTATTCTAATTCAAAACGTTCGGGTAAATTATAATCTACCTGTACCGTTCCTAACTGCCATTCTCTTTCGAGGGCATCTTGGAAAATAAAGTCTAATTTTGGACCATAAAAAGCCGCTTCTCCGGGGGCTTCAAAATAATCCATCCCCAAAGTTTGCACCGCTTTTCTAATCGCTGATTGTGCCTTTTCCCAAGCTTCATCGGAACCGATATACTTATCCGATTCGGGGTCACGAAAACTCAATCGCGCCTTAAAATTCTTTAATTGTAAACTCTTAAACACCGTCAAAATTAAATCAACAACGCTTAAAAATTCCTTGTCTAATTGTTCGGGAGTGACAAACAAATGGGAATCATCGACGGTAAAACCGCGAACTCTAGTTAACCCTCCCAATTCTCCCGATTGTTCGTAACGATAAACTGTCCCGAATTCAGCCAAACGCATCGGCAATTCCCGATAGGATCTCAAATCACTTTTATAGATTTGAATATGAAAAGGACAGTTCATCGGTTTGAGGACAAATCCTATTTCCTTACTAGCAGATTCCTCATCGTCCGCCATCATGGGAAACATATCTTCTTTGTACTTTTGCCAGTGACCGGAAATTTTAAACAAATCGACGCGAGCAATATGGGGAGTAACTACGGGTAAATAACCGCGTTTTAACTGTTCTTTTTTGAGAAAATCTTCTAACAAAGAACGAATTAAAGTTCCTTTCGGTGTCCATAAAGGCAATCCAGGACCGACAGAATCAGAGAAAATAAATAAACCTAATTCTTTGCCTAATTTGCGATGGTCCCGTTTCAGTGCTTCTTCCTTGCGGCGCTTGTATTCGGCTAATTGTTGGGGATTTTCCCATGCCGTGCCGTAAATGCGCTGTAATTGGGCTTTATTCTCATCCCCGCGCCAATAAGCACCCGCTACCGTCTCTAATTCGATCGCTTTCGGGTCTAGTTCACTTGTATTACTTAGGTGCGGACCGGCGCACAAATCCCACCAAGCGTCACCAAGATGATAAAGGGTGATGGGTTCTTGAATTCCCGCCAGAATTTCCAGCTTATAGGGTTCATTAATCGCTTTAATGCGCTTTTCCGCCTCTTCCCGAGAAACTTGCTCGCGAATCACCGGCAGTTTTTTATTGATAATTTTGACCATCTCTTTTTTGATGTCCTTGAGATCCTTATCGGTAAAAGGTTCCGGCACATCAAAATCGTAGTAAAATCCGGTTTCAGTCCAAGGCCCGATAGTAACTTGGGCTTTCGGGAATAATTTCTGCACCGCCATGGCCATAACATGGGAGGTGGTGTGACGAATGCGCTTGAGGTGGTCGGATTCGCTGGTTTTCGGTAGTTTAATCGGGGCTTGGTTATCCATATCTCTTCAATTTACACCTTCTCTATTCTCTATTTTAATGGTAAAAGGAGTCTTTAGTCAGGAAAAAAATCAAGATAGATATCAATGCCATTTACCCTCATCTCTAACCCCTAAACCCTCATCTCTATTTCTCGATGAAAAAACTAATTTTATCCTGTTTATTTTTGGTATTGGTTGCTTGTCATGCCTCGGTTAATACTACTGATAACCAAAAACCCAAGGTAATCTCCACTAGCACAATTATCGCCGATTTAACCGCACGAGTGGGCGGTGAAGAAATTGACCATCAAGACATTTTAAAACCCGGGGATGATCCCCACGTTTATGAACCAGTTCCCGCCGATAGTGTGGCTTTAGAAAAAGCCGATTTAATTCTCTATAACGGTTATAATCTCGAACCGGGGTTAATTAAAATGATCAATTCTACGGGAATTAAAGCTAAAAAAGTGGCTGTGGGAGAAGCAATCAAGCCTTTACAATTGGAAAAAGAGGGGCAGAAAGTCCCCGATCCCCACGTTTGGGGTTCAGCAAAAAATGGTATAATCATGGTGGAAAAAATCCGAGATCAATTGATTGAATTAAGTCCCGAAGATAAAGAGATTTTTACCCAAAATGCCGCCCAATTAATCGCAGAATTAGAAAATCTTGATCGCTGGATTACTGTGGCTATTGAAACTATCCCCCCTTCCCAAAGACAATTAGTCACCACTCATGACGCTTTTCAGTATTATGCTCATGCCTATGGTTTAAAAGTATCGGGAACTTTAATTGGTATTAGTACCGAAGAACAACCAAGCGCCCAAACGGTGAAAAATTTAGCCGATGCTATTAAAAATCTCAAGGTTGCTGCTATCTTTGCCGAGACGACTATTAATCCCGCTTTAATTACCACTGTAGCCGAAGAAGCGGGGGTGAAATTAGCACCACAACAATTATATTCTGATTCGATCGGCGCGGTGGGTACTAGGGGGGATAGTTATGTAAAAATGCTGAAAGAAAATACGCGCTCGATCGTGGAATCTTTAGGGGGAAAAGTACCTCAAGAAGGTCAATAGACCTCTTGTAAAAATCAAAAAATTGTCCTTAGAGTCAGGAGTTAGGAAGGCAGAAATACCGACAATCAGCAATTATCGGTGACTTTTAGATGATGACAAATGGATCAGCAGCTGCCTGTAAGCATCCCACCGAAAAGCTAATGCGCCGGGGGTTTGGGGGGTAGAACCCCCCAAAAGCTTGGATTGAGGGAAAAAATCGAAAGTAACGCCCGACTTTAGCAGAGAGTTTCCCCTTAAAAATCCCAACTTAGTAGATTTACAAAGCGGGGTTTATTTCCCAAATCCTTTACCGCGATTGACAGCAGGTAAACTGAGACAATTGTTAATCTGTTCTTTTAGGGTTTCATGATCGAGATTTTGACCGATAAGAACTAGCTGATTTTTGGGAGTACCTTTCCATTCGTCATCTTCGAGAGTGAAACGCTTACCACTGAGGTGGAAAATATGACGTTTAGGACTTTCATCAAACCAGAGAATACCCTTAGCGCGGAAAACGCTTTCTGGTAACTGATTATCGAGGAAATATTGGAACTTCCGAATCGAAAAAGGTTGGTCACTAGCAAAGGAAATAGAAGTAAATCCATCCACCTCTAAATGATTGGAATGGTCGTGATGATCATGATCGTGATCGTGATCGTGGTGGTGATCATGGTCGTGATCATGATCGCAATGCTCGTGATCGTGGTCGTGGTGATCATGGTCGTGGTGTTCTTCTTCTGTGTCGAAATATTTATCCGATTCAAATAGTCCGACGCTGAGAATTAAGGGTAAAGGGACTTGACTTTTGCTAGTGCGAAGAATTCTTGCTCCTTCCTTCATGTCCCGGATTCTTATTTCTAAAGAATCCACATCTGCTTCATCCACTAGATCGGTTTTATTGAGAACAATAATATCACCGTAGGTGATTTGACTTAAGGCCGCTTGCGAGTTGAATAAATCAAGACTAAAATTGGCACAATCCACCATAGTGACAATGGAATCTAAACGGGTCATTTCGCGTAATTCCGTCCCTAAAAAGGTTAAAGCTACCGGTAAAGGATCGGCTAATCCTGTGGTTTCTACGACTAAATAATCGATTTTTTCGGGACGTTCGAGAATTTTATAAACTGCTTGAATTAAATCCTCGTTAATCGTGCAGCAAATACAGCCATTATTTAATTCTACCATGCTGTCATCACTGCTGATAATCAGTTCGTTATCGATACCGATTTCACCGAATTCATTGACAAGAACAGCAGTTTTTAATCCCTGTTGATTGCTGAGAATATGATTGAGGAGAGTAGTCTTACCACTACCAAGAAACCCAGTAATAATTGTTACCGGTAGCCCTTTTTTTGGCACTGACATCGTGTTAATAGCTTGTGATTCGACGGTTTGCATAATGATTTGGGGGTGAGTATTCTGTCACTAAAAAGCGATTTTTCGGGATGAGATGGCTAGTTTTTCTTGATCAAACAGTCTCCACTCGATCGCCGACTATTTTTATTGTAGATATTTTTGGACCACATCCCATCCTGTTAGGGTAACAAAAAGAAAACCCAGAAACAATAAAAGATTAGTGCCGATGTGGAGAGACCGCGCTAGAGGTGGACGAGTTGTAATGTTCAGGCCGCTAATTGCGGAAACAAAAACCAGAAAAACCACCAATAAACCCGCTATCAGGTGGGAAGAGTGGCCTAAACTGCCATAATGACCGATTGTTCCCACTAATCCGATTCCCAGCAGAATTAAGACCAAAGCAACCATGATCAGGCCGCTGAGGAGATGAAAGGATCTTAACCATTTTGGTCGAGATTGGCCCGCGAGTCGTCGATAACCCATGTTTACCCCCGAAACCGCTAGTAAAAAATAGGCAAAGAGGGTAAATCCCATCGACCAAGCGGCAATTTTCCATAACCAGAGAAAGGAGGGGAGATTCATAGGGGTGGGATTATTGTTAGCAAGGAAAGGGACGACCGATCGTGTTAATTTAAGTTTACCGGACAAAAATCAGCAAGTTAGGGCTAATATGTCTCATCTCACCATCGACACGGAAAATAATCAGCGTCAACCCTTTGAGTTACCCGGGGCTAAACCCCATTATAACCCCGATCGACCCGGACAAGTTAATCATATTTTTCTCGATTTAATTATTGATATTCCCCGACAAAGTTTTCAGGGCAGCTGTCAGATTACCCTCACCCCCATTCGTCAGGGAATTAGCAGTTTAACTCTGGATGCGGTGGATCTAAATATTAATTCTGTGTTCATTGAAGGTATCAGTCAACCCTTTGACTATGATCGTTCTCTTCTGACCATTCATCTGCTACAACCCACCACCGATAAACCGATTATCCTGACGATTAACTATCAGGTTAAGCAACCGCAACGTGGATTATATTTTATCAGACCCGACGAATACTATCCCGATAAACCGATGCAAGTTTGGACCCAGGGAGAAGAGGAAGATTCTCGCTTTTGGTTTCCCTGTTTTGATTACCCTGGCCAATTAGTCACTTCTGAAATTCGGGTTAAAATTCCCCAACCCTATATGGCTATTTCTAACGGGGAATTAATCTCAGTGGAACCCGTTGGTGAAGACAGAATTTATCACTGGTCACAAAAGCAAATTCATCCTACCTATTTAATGACTCTTGCGGTGGGAGATTTTGCCGAATTATGCGACTCATGGAATGGTGTTCCTGTCACTTATTATGTGGAAAAAGGACGGGAAGAAGAGGGCCAAAGAAGTATGGGTAAAACTACCCGCATGATCGAGTTTTTTAGCCAAAAGTTTGGTTATCCCTATCCCTATCCCAAATACGCGCAAGTTTGTGTAGATGATTTTATTTTTGGTGGGATGGAAAATACTTCCACCACAATTTTAACTGATCGCTGTTTAATTGATCAAAGAGCCAGCATCGATCATACTTGGACAGAAAGCTTAGTTGCCCATGAATTAGCTCATCAATGGTTCGGTGATTTAGTGGTGATTAAACACTGGTCTCACGCTTGGATTAAAGAGGGAATGGCTTCCTATTCTGAGGTTTTATGGACAGAATCGGAATACGGAAAAGCTGATGCTAGTTATTATTTATTAGGGGAAGCAAGAAGTTATTTAGAAGAAGATACTTCCCGCTATCGTCGTCCGATTGTTACTCATGTTTATCGAGAAGCGATCGAACTTTATGATCGTCATCTCTACGAAAAAGGTGCTTGTGTTTATCACATGATCCGCTCTATTTTAGGGGAAGATTTATTCGCAAAAGCGATTCAGACTTTTGTGCGGGATAATGCCCATAAAACCGTAGAAACCGTGGACTTATTACGGGCGATCGAAAAAGCGACCGGGTACAATTTATTATTCCTCTTTGATCAGTACGTTTATCGCGGTGGTCATCCCGATTATAAGGTGGCCTACAGTTGGGACAATCAGAATAATTTAGCCCAATTAACTGTCACCCAAACCCAGGACGAAAAGGAACTATTCGACTTGAAAATTCCCGTCGCTTTTGCCTATCTCAACTCTGAGGATATTACCTACAATCTGCGGATTCACCAAAAAGAACAAAGTTTCTATTTTCCCCTAGCACAAAAGCCCGATTTTGTCAAGTTCGATCGGGGTAATAATTTCCTCAAAACCGTCACTCTTGAGTATCCCATAGGCGAATTAAAAGCGCAATTACAACAGGATCCCGATCCAATTTCCCGTATCTATGCAGCGACGGCCATTGCTAAAAAAGGCAGTTTAGAAGCGATCGAAGCTTTAGGGACATCCCTAGAAAATGAGCCTTTTTGGGGGGTGCGTGTGGAGGTTGCCAAACAGTTAGCAACTCTTGGTTTAGATCAGGCAGTTACTGCTTTAATTAAAGGTTTAAACGACGAAAAAGCACAAGTACGTCGGGCAGTTGTCGAGGGATTAAGTGAAATTAAAACCTTAGATAGTTATAACGCGCTTAAATCCCGATTAGAAGCTGGAGACGCTAGTTATTATGTGGAAGCGGCCACAGCGCGAGGATTAGGCTGCATGGCCGTGGGACAATTGCAAAATCAAGAAGGGGAAATTATTGACCTGCTCAATCATATTTTACAGTCAAGAAAGGGGTGGAATGAGGTAGTAAGAGCGGGTGCAATTGGCGGTTTAAGCCAGTTAAAAACCTCGCCGGCGGCTTTAGAGTCAATTTTGACCTACACGGCTTTAGGCACACCTCAACCCCTGAGATTAGGCGCTATCCGCGCTCTAGGAGCGATTTCTTCGGGACAAACCACGGATAAATTAACCGTAATTTTGGAACGTTTAGAAACCATTGCCAAGGAAACTTTTTTCTTGACACAAGTGGCAGTGTGTAACGCTTTAGGACAGATAGAAAATGCCAAAGCTATCGCTATTTTACAAGCTTTGAGCGATCGAACTCCCGATGGTCGCGTTCGTCGTGTAGCGGAGGAAGCAGTACAAAAAGTCCAGAAAAAATTAGGTTCCGACAAAGCAATTCAGGAAATTCGCGAGGAATTAGAAAAAATGAAACAGGAAAATCAGGAACTTAAAAGTCGTTTGACCAAATTAGAGGCGAAAAATAGTTAGTTAACCTGAGTTATCAGTTATCAGTTATCAGTTAGCGGACTCCTAAAAACTTATGGGTTTGGAGACTGAGACGCCATTGGGGATGCCGAAGAACATAATTAAAGACTAACTCTTTGCTTTCTGCTGTATTCCATTCGGGTTGTAGATATTTAATCACCCCTTCCGATAACTTACTTTCCTGCATAGCTGCCCAGTCTAAATCCTCTGGATGAGCCACGACAATTTTTAACTCATTTACCCGTGCATAAATACTAGGATCGGGCATTTTATAAGTTTTAGGAGAAAAAGTCACCCAATCGAAAACCCCAGTAAAAGGATGAGCGCCAGAAGTTTCTAAATGTACCCGTAAACCCTGATTTTTTAATTCCCTGGTTAAAGGATCAAGATTGTGCATCAAAGGTTCACCCCCGGTAATCACCACCATAGCGGGGTTAGCCCCTTTTGCCATCTCAACCAATTCCCCCAGGGATTTTTGGGGATAACGGTGGGCATTCCAAGACTCTTTTTGGTCGCACCAAGGACAATAGACATCGCAACCTCCCAAACGGAGGAAAAAAGCATTGCTTCCCGTCCAAAAGCCTTCGCCCTGCACAGAATGGAAAGTTTCGACAACAGGATAGGTACAATGGTTTATGCTAACCGTTTTCATAGAATTAGTATTATAGAAAATATGGACATTCCCCTGAACTTCGCCAAATACATCCAATGGTCTGGTATTGCCACGCTGGTTTTTTTGGTACTCACGATTATCGCTTTTCTCGTCGGTTGGGGAATCCGCTTTCGTCTCGTCGGTGTCACTAGCTTTATGGCTGTGTTGACGGTGGGAATTTTCGGTCTTGGGTTGGGACTGTTTACCCGCACAGAAATTCCGGGAGCGGTGAGATTCTCCCTTGTCTATGATAACGGAGCTAATCAAGCTGTTATCTCCCTGCCCAATACTGTTACTCCCGAGCAGGTGGAAGCAACCCTAAAACAAGCCGCTAGTGACTTGTTTTCCTCCGGTCGCGCCGGTGCTGGCGGTAATAATCAATTTATCATTAGCGCTCGCACTCTCGTTCATCCTCAGCCCGGTTTATCCGCTCCTTTGTACCTGGGACAGATTAAAAAATCCTTCTCCGCCCCGGGGGATAATACCCCTGAACTACAGCTTTTTCCCGAAAGTTTCGCTAAAATTAGCCAATAATCCTTGAGGTTGTCAAAAAATGTCCAATGCTGTCGCTGTTTTGCCCCTGTTAATCGCCCCCGCACAAGTGATTCGGGGTGACAATGCCCTAGAAGAATCCACCGGCAAGTTAGCGGATTTGGGCAAACGTCCCCTGGTGGTGGGCGGCGATCGCAATTTAGCTTTTTTGTCATCTCCCCTGAAAAATCTCACTCCTAGCTATCACAGTTACGCCCCCGATTGTTCGGAAAATTCCCTAGCATATTTAAAGGCATCTGTCAAGAGTCATGAGGCAGATTTTATCATCGGTGTGGGTGGCGGCAAGGCCCTCGATACGGCCAAATTACTCGCCCATCAGTGCCATTTGCCGATCGCCACGATTCCCACCTCCGCCGCTACCTGTGCCGCTTGGACAGCCCTATCTAACGTCTATTCCGACGCGGGGGCGTTTCTTTACGATCTGTCCCTAGCCCGTTGTCCGGATTTATTAATTCTCGATTACGGTATTATCCAAACTGCCCCGAAAAGAACCTTAATCGCCGGTATTGGCGATGCGATCGCTAAATGGTACGAGGCCTCCGTCAGTAGCGGTCATTCCACAGAAACCCTGATCATTGCCGCTGTCCAACAGGCCCGGGTTTTGCGGGATATTCTTTTCCAAAAATCCCCGGCAGCCCTGGAAAATATCGGCGGGGAGGACTGGAAACAGGTAGTGGATGCCACCGTTTTATTAGCCGGAGTAATTGGTGGTTTAGGGGGCGCTAATTGTCGTACCGTGGCCGCCCATGCAATTCATAATGGTTTAACCCATATTCCCGCTTGCCATCATGCCCTGCACGGGGAAAAAGTCGCCTACGGAATTCTCGCCCAATTGCGTCTAGAGGAAATAGTTTTGGGTAATCAATTGGCAGTATCGGCCCGGGGGCAACTAATCCAGTTTTATGAACAAATTGGTTTACCGAAATCCCTAGAGGATTTAGGATTAAGAGATGTTTCCCTTGCCCAATTGCGCCACGCGGCGGCAATTGCCTGTCAGCCTAATTCGGACATTCATCGTCTGCCTTTTACGGTTTCCCCCGAACAAGTTATGGCGGCCATGGTTTCCACTACCACTGCCGATACAATCGGGCAGAAAGTTAAGGCTAATTAAGGGCAATATTTTCGGGATTTATGGCTTTATCTGCTGCGGGTGAGTAGTGATTTTATTGTAGTGGTGATAGCTCAAATCTTTGCTTTGTTGGTCGAAATCCAGCGTTGATGTTCCTATTGGGACTCTTAAAAATATATGGCGACAAGCTCAAATTGAGGAGGACAAAATATAATGCGATATGCAGTTGTTATTGAAAAAGGAGAAAATAGCTACGGTGCTTATGTTCCCGATCTTCCCGGTTGTGTTGCGGTTGCAGAAACATTAGAAGAAGTTAAACAATTAATTGCTGAGGCAATAATTTTTCATTTGGAAGGCTTAAAAGAAGATGGATTAACTGTTCCTGAATCATTGTCGATCTGTGAGTATGTAGATGTAGCTTAGGGGGTTCCAAGGTGGAAATAAGATTAGACTAATAGCAGCGATTCATTACAATCGACAAAAAATTTATATTCGAGAAGTTTTAACTCATTCTGAATACGACAAAAACAAATGGAAGGAGTAAAAAAATGCCGACGATAGATATAGAGAAAACACGGCAAGCCTGGACAAACTTAAAGCCAATACTCTTTATACCCCGTAGCGAATCAGAATATGAACAATTAGTAATTATGTTAGATAATTTGATAGATGAAATAGGAGAAAATGAAAATCATCCTCTTGCTTCTTTAATGGAAATTTTGGGAATATTAATAGAAAATTATGAACAGGAAAATGTTCCCCAATTATAAATGGTAGGGGTGGTGCATTCCCAAATATTGGTTAACCTTGAAATTGTCATGTTTTCAGGGAACACACCCTAGGAAAGAATGCGATCGCCCTGTGAGAAAATATCTTACCCTCCTGATCGCCTACGAAACCGCCGGCGATCGAGAACGGGCGATATCAGCCCAACTGTCCAATCATGACCTCTTGACCAGGATTACCGAGATAGATTACCGTCTGGGCGGTTCATCCACCGAAACCTATCTAACAAGAATCGCCCAACGAGAACAGTTAGAGATTCAGTTGAACCGTTACCGTCTCGAACGGGAAACCGCTAAACGACAGCTTCTATCCCTGACGGGGTTTTCCACTCCCCAACCCGCCGGAGAAACTTCTAACGAGTCGATAGCTCTATAGACAGTCCATTAATTGCGTCGAATAATTGTAAATTTTTGTGGAGAAGTGCGGTCAGAACTAGAAATCTTAGCTAGTCTTTTAGAAGAGTTCCGTTATTTCAGCTTACTGTCATAAATTTAGTTAATGGGGTGATATACCGAAAGTTTCTACATATAGCAGTTTTCATCAGAATAAGGTATGGGCAAGGGTCTTAAACCCTTTGTTGGCAAAACTTGTCGATACCTCAGTAACGTGAAAAGTGCTATATCGTTACTCTGGAGAGTGTTGTACAGATATTCTCTCGTAAACCCCTGAACATTTACGCATTAAGGAGACTCTCGTGATTCCATATAAACCAAAACAACTGCCCCACGCGCTCAAGGTTTTGCGGCAGGCATTTCTAAGATGGATCGCAGTCGGTTTTAGCAGTGCAATTCTTGCTTCCTGTGGACTCCAAAATCAGACCAGCGGGTTGAGGTTGCTGGATACAGCGAAAAATCGAGTGACGAACGATTTGCAATCCAACGATTTGCAATCCGAACGAGGGGTGGACTACACCCGCCTGCGCGACCTGCTGAAGGAAGCGTACGTTGTAACTGTAACTAACATCGAGACGGGATCTCTGACGAGAGAGAGGAGTGAAAAAATCTTAAACGATTATCATTATCCAGCTCTTGACGAAACTCAAAAGGTAATTGCCCAGTCCGTGGGATTAGAATCGAGCTGCTACGAATCGAATCGAGCCAGAAAAGATCCGACGTGGTCTGCCCTTTGCCCGCGAGATAAATTACTGAACATACCCTGTACTGACCTCAATACCATAGAACGTCTGTGGACAAGCGGCAATCCGGAGCGCTCGCGCTCGGTGAGGGAAAGATGGATAGGCCCGCTACCGGAGCTAACGAGGGCTGCTATCTTCCACTCCTTGAAAACATGTAAACTATAGATTGCCATCGCCGTAGGGTGCGTTCCCTAATAGACATCTTCAAAAATTATAACCCAGTCACAGCTTGCTTTTAGCCTATATACTAATTAAGTAGTTCGATAGCTGAAATGTATATCTATCGTTGCTAATTCAATTTCACTGAAAAAATATGAGGCAATTAAAATAATTTTTATTCGGGTAGATTCCTTAACTAGAAAGACTTTTGGTCTTGAGATAATATTAGGTCGAGGTCTAATGCAAGTCCTACTGCTCCACCGATCGATTTTGGGTAACGCACCACGCACATTCTATCTCCCGATAGCGATCGCTAAGGGTCGAATAATTGTAAATTTTTGTCAAGAGGTGCGGTCAGATTGACGAATAGTTGTTATAACACCAGAAAACTCGTGTTATTTCAGCCTATTGTCAGGAATTTAGTTAAACAAGGTTTTTGGCAATGTGCTATGGCT
The DNA here is from genome assembly GCF_027532015.1 of Microcystis sp. LE19-131.1A. NCBI lineage: Bacteria > Bacillati > Cyanobacteriota > Cyanophyceae > Chroococcales > Microcystaceae > Microcystis > Microcystis sp. LE19-131.1A. Next base: position 16,102 of record NZ_JAPZSS010000195.1, read on the forward strand.
AACACGCTTTTGGGTATGATATGGGGAAATTTTTCTTGCGATTGCACTAAAATAGATGGATATACAGAAAGTTGACCCATATCGTTACCGTAGAAAGTGTTATACAGAATAATGACAGACATTTATTTTTATTACAATTTAGGGTAAAACTTATGGTTTTGAAGGATGGTTTAAGTGATGATGAGTTTAAAAAATTGATTGAACGACTTTCCTATAGAAAACAGTATAATCAAGAGGTTATCACTCTTGATGCTGTTAAAGAGAGTCTTCAAGAACTAGGATTATCTGACTTGTTAATGGATAATGACATTGAGGAGGTTCGCAGACAAGTGAATAAAGAATTTAAAAAACAACAAAGAAAAAATTACCTAATATTTGCTTCTGTTTTATTAGTTTTAACTATTCCCTTATCTGCTTTTGGCGGCTATAAATTTAAGGAATGGATTTCCAGTTTTTTTCAGCAATCTAGCAATTCCGATTTAGTTCAGTTATCAGAAAAATTAAATACACTTGAGTCGGAAAACAAAGATTTGCAAAGAAAAATAAAAGAGCTTGAAGATGAAAATCAATCTTTAAAAGGTTCAAATGTACCCAGTCCCTCGGCTTCATTCGCACCTGATAATGAAACTGTGTCAGAGCCGTCTTCTTTTAATACGGATAAGATTGTTAAAGTCCAATCTTTAATTTTTCAGTTCAAAGAATGCCAAAGATCAGCAATTTCTTCAACACTTCAAAATATTAAGTGTTCTCTTTTGGTGACAAGTACACAAGATAAAAACAAGCTCTATATACACGGAAATTATAATTCTAACAATAGAAGTCGAATCATTGAGGATGGCAAAGAACTAATTGCAACCAAAGTGGATTTTGGCAGTAATTCTGGCACTTATCAAGCCGACAATATTTTGATTAAAGATACTCCTATTGAGGTTATTATTACTTTTGAAAACGTTCCACAAAGTATTAATAAAGTTGGGGTAATTGAAGTTAGTTCTTATCTAGAAAGTCCTGAATTTAATGATAATGTTAAGGCCGAATTTTATAATAAAACGTTATCAAGTTCTCAATAAGTTTACTGGAGGCCATCGTGCCAGTGAAACTCCAGTTCTCTACCTGATTATGGTTTAACTGTTTATCTCAGTCACTTAAAGTTTGTTTGATAATTTTCCTGAGTTCTTTCCATACTATTTCACCTCTGAAAAACTCCCAAGGTTTAGACTCTAACACTTCTTCGTAAAAATAAACTTGCTTTTCATTAAGAGTGTAAACAATTGGTACAATATACCATAGAAGATCTACCGTTTCTTCAAAGGGATTTGTCTCTGTAATTTGTTGTTTTGTTTTCTCATCTATGAAGTTTGTCATAGAGATAGAAAAACAAATATTTGTAGGTATCTTCAAGTTAAAAACAGTTTGTAAAATACTAGAAAAGTTAGAGTTTTTTTTGGCGTAATTGAAACAATTCGTTGCAAACTCTCTTAATGAGTTATCATTAACAGAAGAAAAATAGGAAAAGATAAAAAAAGCTTCTCCTCTCATTGGCAGACCACCAATTGATGTTTTAAAACTAGCTGCCTTAGCTACTTGTTTAAAAACTTTGCCATCATAGATAATATCATTGTAAATGGATGAGCAACCTTGACTGATAAGTTTTGGTTTGACTTTTACTAAGTATTTAGTGATGCAATCTTCGTTGCTATTGACGTAATCAAAGTTTTGATAAAGTGAATTCCTCGCTTTTCTTAGTGATTCACAGCCTGGATTTTCTTCACATAATTTGGTGAATACTTGTCGTAATTGCAGAATATTAAGAGAATTACATTGACAAATAAAGTCTTGAATGATAATCCGTAAAGTTTGTTCATTCCTCAAATTTGCTGTAGAAAATCCCCCTTCCCAAATGATAGCAATAAAAAGAGAAGGGTTAGATTCATAGAGAGAAATTAAATCTCTAATAATTTGATTTTTGAGAGAGCCTAAATAAGATTCAAAAGGAGTATTCATAAATTAAATGTTTAACTGCTATATTTGGTTTGAGGATTTTTCTTGTAGCAAAGCACTCACCAATTGCAAAACTTTACTATTTGGATTTTCTTTATGTAGTGCTTTAAATATTTTAAACTGATCGTTAAGTTTCAAAGTATAACAACGATTAATAAATTGAAAGACAATAACTTTGGGTGCTTGATTTTGAGGAATTGTTGCTAAAGGAAACCCTGCTGACCCAACAGTTGCTTTAAATAGTTCGCTATCTGCTCCGTAAAGTTCTGACAATTCCTTTACCAAAACATCTTTGGTCAAAAAACCAGCTTCCTCAAGTTTTTCCTTTTGTCGATCAAGTAAAAGTGAAAACTTATCTTCAAAATTTTCAGAATTTTGCAATAATTCTTGATTTTGCATAAGAATAGTAAAACAAAATTGTATTCCTAAAATAAATTGTTCTCGTAATTCTTTTATTTCAGTTTTTGTCTCAAAGATAGCATCAAGAGACTTACGAGTAAGGCTTTGACCTTCGGCAATCATTGCATCTAGTTTGGCCTCACGGGAGTTCTCTATTTGATCATCATAAAGACTCAAGACAAACTCAACAGGAACTCCAAATGGGCCTACTACGGAAGCAAGAGATTTGGCGATCGCTCGAAGGTAATTAGGTATTTTTTGAGACATAATTTAAAATTGTAATAAAGGAATACTGATTACTTTTTGCTGGAGAACTGAAATAAAAGTATCTTCGGCAAAATGTTTGTCACCTAAATTCAATGTCCAAGCACTAAAATGGAAGTCTCTCATTTGCTTTTCTGTGGGATATGCTTTTTTCCCCTGTAGCCAAGGTAAATGACCGATTGGAGCGTCCAAATGCCAAGTCAGATCATTGTAACCTAACCACCGTCCATTTTTTCGCCATCCGACACGATTCGCAAAAGCATAGTAATCTTCCCCTTCTTGTTCATAGATACGAGCTTGAGTGGACAAACCAAATTTGTTGTGGCTATACTTTTTCCAAAGATTATCAAGAATAATTAAGTCATTATCAGATATTCTTTTAAGTTCAGTTGATGATAAGGCCTCATTGGGAATTTTTACAACAGAAAAATGAGAGGTTGATGTAAATTCTGGTTTATCGGTAGCTTTATAAAGAAGCCTGATCGTTTCCTGATCAGCTTCTAGCCAACTTTGTGCTTCTAGGAGTTGGCGAAGTTTGCTATAGCTAACCCCTTTATCAGAAATCAACTTATCTCTGTTTAAAAAATCATTTACGCTTTTTTGATCTTTAAATTTAAGCGTTGTTTTTTCTGACAAGTGAGGTAAAAGAGCTTCAATAATTGTATCTGCATTGCCGTTCCAAGTTTGGTATAGTTTATCATTGAGTAACGGTAAACTTTCTAATACCTTTTGTTTTTGTTTATTATCTGAAAATAAGGGAAGTACCTTAGTTTGGTCGGAATAAATTTCCTGATTGAGGACGGCAAAAAGCTCTCGCTTAGGAAAATTTTTGTTTAGAAAAGCTTCGCTCAAGACAACGATCACAAAACGAGAGATTCTTAAACCCTCATTTACTTTGGCTGTAATACTATCTCCCCATTTAATTTCAGCCCGATCATACCAAAAAGTAATGTCAGCTTTTTCTAAGCCTGAAACTAAAGGTTCCACAATCAGGAGTTTGTCTTCACTGGTATGACAAATAAATACGTCTTTCATAGTCTCTTTTACAAATGATTCTGGATTATTCAATTAGAAAAAAAATTGTTAACAGATAACGAATTAGATTGCTTTAAGCTTCTGATTCAGCCTCCTGTTTTATGTCAGAGTTTGATAGGTTTTTTGAGAAAATCCATAATAAACCTAAGATTATTGCCAAACTTATCAAGAAAATGACGACTCCCATTATTAGTTGTGAGCTTAGATAATTATTCGATACAAAAGCAATACTTGATGGTATGTTATAACTTCTATGATGAGAGAGACTATCCTCAACAGGAACCTCAATTAAAACAGACTTTGATGAGCCATCAAAAGCTGATTGATTAATTTGGAAAAATTTAGAATATCGCAATACCCAAAAAAGTGAATTCTTATTATTAGTCATACTGGTTACACCAGTCCCATATTTAGGCTCAGCAATCATTGATGGATTTTGTCCATCAAAATCAGAACGAACAATTCCGTCGCCATAATTAGGATTAAGTAAACCAATAGTAAAGTATAAAAACTTACCATCTGTTAATAAAGTATCCTCATAATTATTAATGGACAAAACTCCTTCACCTGTCCAGTTTCGTAAAATCGACAGTGCATCAATGGCTAATAAAACGGGATTGCTTATTTCTATTTTTAATAGAAGTTCGGTTGGCTTCCCGAAGCCGCCAGATTGATTACGAAGATTGCCGTCAATATGTGTATAAATAAATTTTCCATCTGTTGTTAAATGTTTTATCTGAGGCTTAAATGTTGTAGATTCATAGGGAAATTCAAAAAGCATGGAAAAATTATCCCCGTTGATATCTGATCTATAAATAAAAGGCTTTCCCTCTAAATTTTGTCCTAACCAAAAAAGAAACTTCCCGTCTGTCGTTAAAGAACTAGGAAGCCATCGTACTATTTGAGACCCGGCTTTTTGAGAAAGATCAACAACAACAGATGGTTTAGAACTATCAATGTCCATCTTATAAACATACATGGAAATGTTATTGTCATTACCTTCTTTAAACTCATAATCATAATCCAGCCAAAAAATAGATTTCCCACTACTAACCAGATTGATTCCTGTCTCATATTTCTCCTCAATATTAAATGTTTTTGGAATATCAAGAAATATAGATGGTTCAGTGTTATTACTTCTTAAAATATAAAATATGTCTTCTTTTTTCGTCGTCCAAATTAAATTACCTTCCTTTAGTTGTCCAAAAGCAGGGTACGCAGTTATAACTAGCGACAGTATGAAGATGAATAAAATAGTCAGTAATCTTAGTGTTTTTTTCATATTTAAGCCAGATGCGAATCAATTTAGCTTTCTTGGGTTTCTTGTGATCTATAGCTTTTCAAATGGAGTCTGGACAAGGCTTTCATGGCTTAGTTACCCAAGAAACTGTTCACAATACCCTTTGTCACAAATCGCCGAGAAGAACGTTACTGAGCGTTCGGTCGAACCGTAATCAAACTTAAGGACTTAACCTCCGCATCCGCATGAATGGCTCACTGAAAAAACCTATCCTTATAATATTCCATCACCCCCTAAGCGATCAAGTCCTTACACCGAAGATTGTGTTCTATAGTCATTTCAATTAAGATTGAGAATATTAATGCCAGAGTTCATAAGGGTTTAACTGGTCTAGAGTGTATCAGACTTATCTGAAATGACTATAATTCGCTTCTTATATAACACTTGCCGATTCCTCGCCGAACATTTCTCAGGCAACTTCGCCAGTTGGCTGCTGAAAGAGACTGTCATGATGGCGAAACTCAAACCATCGGAACTTTCCCTCGATCCGATTTGAGCCGATGCGATGATTGTACTCTAATCCGAGGATTCTATTCTTCACATCCAGTTCCAAACGTTGCCAAAGGAGGAAATCCCATTTCGGATGTTAGATTGCCGAGTTCGAGGTTTGCAGGGCTTGCTTTAGGGTGGCTCTTCGTTACTTGGTATGGTTTGATCGGGGGGCATAAATCGACTAAATCCTTATCTGGCAAAAGACTTAATTGATTAGTTCGTTCTAGTCGGGTGTTGGGTAAAATCGGTGCGATCGGCTTTCTCCATGGCTCAGGTTTTAGCATATATCGTGTAAATGCGCTAATATTCAAACTAAAGCCGTCCTAAAAAGACGGGGTTTGGAACTCAATTTTTCGATGACGACAATAATCGACGAGTTAAGGCAACAATGGCAAGATCGCCTCTCTCAAACAGAGGATTCCTTAACCGATCGCCAACGGGATACCATTATCAATTGGTTACTCGGTGAAGATAGCCAACGTTGGGAAACTTTAGACGAGAGAGATTTAGAAATCGCTAAACGGGGATTAGTCTATCTTTGGCAAATTCTGCGGCAACGCTATCTGAAAGTTAATCCCACCCGCGCCTATCGTAACCTGATCGATCGTCTCGGTGCTTGTGTCACTCTCCGGCAAAAAATTCGCACTTGGGTTTCCTTAAGTCGCGATCGTCGGCAAGCGGTGGCCGATGTCTTGCAAGAAATTATTCAAGAAATGTTAAATAGCGATCGCTATCTGCAATCCCAGTTAGCATGGATCGCTCGTTGTACCAACGATCAAGCTACTCGTGATCAGCTGCTGTTAGCCACCCTAGAGGAATACGCTCTGCGTCCGATCCGCAATCAACCCCTGTTAGCCTATCGTTTTGTTAATTATCTCCGTCGTCAATCGAGAAGCGGTATTACTAACGTGCCGCAGCAAGAAATGATCCGGATTCTCTCCGATGAAATTAGTGGCGATGAGGGGGAAACTAGCTTAAGTTTACTGGATCAAAATGCGATCGCCACCTACGAAGATCAACGCACTTGTCAAGAAGCGCAAATTCAACGGGCAAAAGTTCAAGAGAGTTTTGCCAAGTATCTAGGGGAAAATGTTAGTCGGGAGGCGGTGACTTGGTTTAACCTCTATCTAGGAGGCGAAAGCCAAGATGAGATCGCCTTGGCGATGAATATTCCCGTCCAACGGATCTATCGTCTCCGGGAAAAAGTTGGCTATCATGCGATTAAGGTTTTTGCCCTCAAGGAAGGGACAGAATTAATCGCTGAATGGTTAGAAATCAGCCCGAAAGAGCATAATTTTGGCTTAACTCTCAGTCAATGGCAAAGTTACTATGCTGGCCTTTCTCCCACGGGTAAAAGCGTTATCGATGGCTTAAAAGCGGGTAAAACCCTTGAGGAAATCGCTGGCGAATTAAACTGTAAACGCACGCAAGTGGTCAAAGAATGGACGAAACTTTATCTAAGCGCCCAAAGTCTCAGGACAAAAACCTAATCAGTTATCAGTTATCAGTTATCAGTTATCAGTTCACTGAGAAAACACCCCACACCCCACACCCCACTTCCCATCCCCTTTTTGATTTTTGACTTCAAGAAATATGTGGATTATTAGCAAAAAAGTCGGGGTATTTACCCATTATTTAACCTCTGCGGGTACATTTACCCCCAGCATCGACAAAGCCAGTAAATTTTCTGCTCGGGAAATGGCGGATATTATGGCTAAAAAATACGGGGGAATAGTCGAGGCAATGAAATAATTATGACCATTGGTATTTGGATTTTAGGTGATCAATTATGGACAGGACAAGCGGCCTTAGCTAATCGTCAAGCCTATGCACAGGAAACGCCGGTTATTTTAATTGAATCCCACAATCATATTCGACAAAGACCCTATCATCAGCAAAAATTAGTTTTAATCTGGTCGGCGATGCGTCATTTTGCCGAAGAATTAAAAACTTTAGGATGGTCTGTAACCTACGAAGTTACTGAAGATTTTGAGCTGATTTTATCTGCTTGGATTAAACGATTAGGTATTAAAGAATTACAGATTATGATGCCTAATAATTTGCCTTTTCTTAGATTAATTAAAAATCTCAATTTAGACTGTGTTATAACCCTAATTGATAATAATCACTTTCTCTGGACTAGGACAGATTTTAATAATTGGGCTAAATCTCGTAAAAGACTATTACTAGAGGATTTCTATCGAGAAAGTCGCAAAAAATGGCAGATTTTAATCGAGGATAATCAACCCATAGGAGGACAATGGAACTTTGATAAACAAAACCGCAAACCGCCCAAGGATGGATTAAAAACTGCTGCTCCTCTTTGGTTTGAACCCGATGAAATTACCCTTCAGGTTATCGCTGATGTGGAAGCTTTAGATATTCCTAAATATGGAAAAATCAAACCTTTTCCCTGGGCAGTAAACCGCAGACAAGCTTTACAGGTTTTGGAGCATTTTATTACTAATTGTCTGCCCAACTTTGGACCCTACCAAGATGCGATGGTAACGGGAGAAGAAACCCTCTGGCATTCCCTATTATCTCCCTATCTTAATCTAGGATTACTAACGCCGTTGGAAGTGATTCAAGGGGCAGAAATTGCCTATAAAAAAGATAATTTAGCCCTAAATAGCATCGAAGGATTTATCCGTCAGGTGTTGGGATGGCGGGAATATATGCAGGGGATTTATCATTATTTGGGAGAAGATTACGCTAATCATAATTGGTTTGAGCATCAACAACCCTTACCGGCTTTCTTTTGGGATAGTAACCAAACCGAGATGAATTGCCTCAAACAAGTATTATCACAGGTGGAAAATACTGGTTATGCCCATCATATTCAAAGATTAATGATTTTGAGCAATTTTGCCTTAATTTTTGGTTGCTCTCCCCAAGAGATTGAAAACTGGTTTCATAGTGTTTTTATCGATGCCTACGATTGGGTAATGCAGACTAATGTACTGGGAATGGGACAATTTGCCGATGGGGGAATTCTCGCTTCTAAACCCTACGCTTCCTCGGCCAACTATATTGATAAAATGAGTGATTATTGTCGGGGTTGTCTGTATAAAAAAAATGAACGAGTCGGGGATTTAGCCTGTCCTTTTAACTTTCTTTACTGGGATTTTTTGGCACGACATCGAGAAAAATTAAAATCCCAAGGTCGAGTTAATATGATTTTAGGTCATCTCGATCGAATGTCGGCAGCTGAACTTAATCAAATGCGCTGCCAGTCCAACCAATTAAGAGCTATCAGCAGTCAGCTTTGAATCAGTTATCAGTTATCAGTTATCAGATGCTGGTTTTCAGTTCACTGATTACTGTTTACTGTTTACTGGTCACTGAAAAACCCCCAAACCCAGTATGATAATTGCTATATGAGTAAATCTAAGGAAAAAAACCGGATTGCCTATCAGGAATTTGGAGATAAAAGCAATTCTCAAGCTTTTGAGCGTTCCATCCCTGAATTACCCCCAAATCAGCAGAATTTGCGAGTACAAACCTCCCGCTCTGGTCGTGCGGGAAAAACCGTTACCATGGTTACAGGTTTTCAATGCCAAACCGAAACTCTGACGAAATTATTAAAACAGTTAAAAACTGCTTGCGGAACGGGTGGTACAGTGAAAGAAAATGCCATTGAGATCCAAGGAGATCATCGCCAAAAAATTCTACAAATTCTCATTGAATCGGGTTACAAAGCCAAAATTAGCGGAGGATAGCTTAAAATCATGATTCCCTCTTGGTTGCTTATCGGTGTCGTGGGGTTTTTGGTAGCGTTAGCTGGGGGATTACTCAATTCTCGCGATGTGCGTTGGTTTGCGCGTTTGCGTCGTCCCGATTGGTTAAGCTTTGAAAGATTAATCCCTCTTATCTGGACAATTATCTATATTTGTGGCGCAATTTCTGCTTATTTAGTCTGGGAAGCTCAACCGGCTAATCGCTGGTTTTTGATGGCTTTTTATCTGTTGGTGGAATTGACTATTAGTGCCTATACTCCCGTCACCTGTAAACTACGCAGTCTCAAAGCGGGAACGATTATCGGAGGTACGGGTTTTTTCTTGGGTTGTCTTCTGGCGCTCTTGGTTTTCCCTGTTTCTTCTTGGGCGGGCATCCTACTCCTACCCTACCTGATTTGGAGTCCGATCGGTACCTATGTGACTTGGGAAATGATCCATCTCAATCCTCGGGATGTATAGATAGGTAAAGTGGGATGTGTTAATTTTTAACACATCCCACAGGTCTTATTGCCATCTACCAACTTAAAAATCTAGACTGTTTTTTTCGCTCTAACTCGCTCTACCCTGGCAGGACTGGAGCAATCAAGGAAGTTAGGAACCTCCTGACGACAGTGAGGACAATACCAGTAGGCACGACTAGCTACAAGGTGACGAAGGGTAATTCCCGAACAAATCGGGCAGCTGTGCATGGATTGTTAGAGGAATTTTAAACGTTTTTAAAATTGTCCTACCTCTCACTGCGATTTTAAACAAAATCGCCGCTCTTTAAATCTATCTTTAGGTAGAAACCCAGTGTTTCTTTCGATAGATTCCCCAGAAAATACTTAAGGATGAGGACGGAAAAGATGGGAATGTTGCGGGTGATAAAGTTGCGATCGAGTTCCTGTAATCTGGTTTAAAGCGGGACTAATGAGATAAAGGGTAGTTCTAGTTAAATTTTCCCGATGGGTTAGTTTGGCCATCTCTGACAGAGGGACAACCCAGATTTTTTCGTCGGGCCAACCGAGACGGAAACAAACGGCCACCTGTTGCTCTGCCGGATAGTATCTTAGGAGTTTTTCCTGGGCTTTGTCAACATGACGGGCGGCTAAATATAGGCATAAACTGGCTTTATGAGCGGCTAAAGAGGCTAATTCTTCACTTTCTGGCATGGGAGAGGCTTTTCCTTCCACCCGGGTTAGAATAATTGTCTGGACTAATTCCGGAATCGTTAATTCTAGGGCCAATTTAGCCGCTAATCCTTGAAAGGCACTAATTCCGGGGATTAGCTGAAAGGGTATATCTGCTGCTGTCAAAAGCTCAATTTGTTCTTGGATGGCACTATAGAGACTTAAATCCCCCGATTGCAGTCGCACCACCGCTAAACCCCGACGCACGCGATCGATCATTAAAGGGATAATTTCCTCTAGGGTGATGCTACTGGTGGGAATTAACTCGGCATCTTTAGGAGTGTCCTCAAGAATCTGTTTGGGGACGAGGGAATCAGCAAAGACGATAACATCGGCTTTTTGGAGAATTTTATAGGCTTTTACCGTCAATAATTCTGGATCTCCAGGGCCCGCACCAATAAAATAGACGGCCGGGGAGAGCGCCGAGGAGTCAATTAAAGTCATACTAAATCCTGTTTAAAAGGGGTGTGGGGTGTGGGGTGTGGGGTGTGGGGATGTGGGGATGTGGGGAGAATAAATAAAAACAATCTCCTGACTCCTGAATACTGAATACTGTCTCCTGAATACTGAATCCTATCATTAACCTGAACATTTGTATTTAATTAGGGTGAATGACTATAATTAATGATAAAGCACAGTCAGCATTGACAATGATTAGCGATCAATCCCTCCCCCCCCAAAATATTGAAGCGGAAGAATCTATCTTAGGTGGTATTTTACTAGATCCAAAAGCGTTAGGTAGAATCAGTGATTTTTTAATTCCAGAAGCTTTCTATGTAAAAACCCATCAAGATATTTATCGTGCGGCGCTTGCTTTACAAGGGAAGGGAAAACCGACGGATTTAATGACGGTTAGCAGTTGGTTACAGGATAATCATCTGCTGGAAGGAATCGGGGGAATGCCGCGATTGTTACAATTAATTGAGCGCACTGTCTCGGCTGCCAACATCGATCGCTATGCTGAATTAGTGATGGATAAATATATGCGTCGTCAGTTAATTTCCACCGGGGGAGAAATTATTGAGTTAGCCAGGGATACGACGCTAGAATTAGAAAATGTTTTCGATGAATCGGAACAAAAGATTTTTCGTCTCACCCAAAAACGACCCCAGGAGGGTTTAATTTTTCTGGGGGATACTTTAATCGAAACTTTTAACGAAATTGAGAAGATGCAGGAGACCACCACTCTACCCGGTATCGAAACTCAATTTTATGATCTCGATGCGATGACCAGTGGTTTACAACCCTCGGATTTAGTTATTATCGCGGGTAGGCCTTCCATGGGAAAAACTTCTTTTGCTCTTAATATTGCCTATAATATCGCTCAACAGAATTTACCCGTGGCTGTCTTTAGTTTGGAGATGTCTAAGGAACAATTAGCCCAACGTTTGTTATCGAATGAGGCTAAAATCGAAAGTAATCGGATTCGATCGGGCCGTTTGGGACAAAATGATTTAGAGAAGGTTCTTGGGGGACTAGAAAAGTTATTAAATTTGCCCATATATATCGATGACAGTGCCAATTTAAGTGTGATTCAAATGCGTTCCCAAGTGCGGCGTTTACAGGCAGAAAAAAAAGGACAAATGGGATTAGTTCTAATCGATTATCTGCAATTAATGGAAGGTGGAGGTGATAATCGCGTTCAGGAAATTTCTAAAATTACCCGCAGTCTTAAGGGTTTAGCCAGAGAAATTCATGCTCCAGTAATTGCTCTTTCTCAGTTAAGTCGCGCTGTGGAATCTCGCAATAATAAAAGACCGATGATGTCCGATTTACGCGAGTCGGGATGTTTAGCGGGTGATAGTTTAGTTGAGTTAGCCGATCCTCGTGCTAAAGTGCCAATTTGTGAGTTAGTGAATTGCTCTAATTTTACGGTTTTTGCTCTTAATGAGGAAACAATGAAATTAGAAAAAGCACTGGTAACTAAGGTCTTTTCCACAGGATTTAAGCCAGTTTTTCGATTAACAACTCGTTTAGGTCGCACGATTAGAGCTACAGCCAATCATAAGTTTTTGACTGTCCACGGTTGGCAAAGATTAGATGAATTAAATATTGGTAATTATATCGCTTTACCTCGCTCTCTGAGTAATTCAGACCTAACTTTTAATTGGGATGAAGTTATGGCAATTCAAGCGGATGGAGAGACAGAAGTGTATGATTTAACAGTAGATAAATTGCATAACTTTATTGCCAATAATATCATCGTCCATAATAGTATCGAACAGGATGCGGATTTAATTATGATGTTATACCGAGATGAATATTATAACCCCGATAGTCCCGATCGAGGTGTGGCCGAAGTAATTATTACTAAACACCGTAACGGTCCCACCGGCACAATTAAGCTACTTTTTCAACCAGAATTTACCAAGTTTCTCAATCTTAAACAAAGTCGCTCTAATTATTAAAATGAAAGCAAATATTAATTATAAAACTCCCAATTGGCTCTTAATACTTTTGGCAATTATCCTAACTCTCGGTGTGGTTTTTCGTTTCGCAAATATCGATAAAAAAATCTATTGGCATGATGAATCCTACACCACCATTAGAACCACTGGTTATCAAGCAAAGGAAATCGCTGATACTATTTTTCAAAACCGTCTTTTATCTACCACAGAATTAGGAAAATTTCAACAACTGAAACCAGAAAGTAATGTTTTTGATACGATTCAATCTCTCGCTAAAGAAGACCCTCAACACCCACCTTTATACTTTATGATCTCTCGCTATTGGGAAAAAATATTCGGTTTTTCTCCCGTTTCTTCCCGCAGTTTAGCGATTGTTTTTAGTCTTCTCTCCCTGCCATTTATTTACTATCTATCCCTAGAATTATTTACATCAAAGTTAACGGCAATTTTAGCGGTAATTTTATTGGCACTGTCCCCAGTTGATATAATATTTGCTCAAATGTCCCGTCAGTATAGTCTTTTAGTTTTGTTAACGATAATCAGTCAATTAATGCTGTTAAAATGCCTCAAAAAAAGAACTCTTGTTAATTGGTCTTTATACACCTTATCTAATACTCTCGGACTCTACACCCATCTCTTTTTTATTCTCAACTTATTTGCTCAAGCAACCTTGATAATTTGGTATCTTGTTATGAAACCAGAGCGAAAAAATAACTTGATATTTTTCCTGTTATCTGGGTTAACAATGATAATTTTATATATACCCTGGTTACAGGTTTTTTTAACTAACTCTCAAAGAGCCTTTAACTCCACCAGTTGGGCTGCCGTTAACTATCTCGATTGGGGATTGTTCGGTAAATTATGGCTCTTAACTTTTACTTCTCTATTTAGCGATAGCGATTTTGGTTTTAATAACATCTTCACCTATATATATAGACTGATTTTTTTAATCTTAATTATCTATGCTTTTGAGCGAGTTTATCGCTACAATAACCCGATAGTTTTTACTTTTCTGATTACCTCAACCCTAGTACCTTTCCTAGCTTTAGTCATTCCCGATCTAATTTTGACCACCACTAGATCAACTGTCACCCGTTATCTAATTGCCTCCTTTCCCACTATCTATATAACTGTGGCTTTTTTCTTGTCACAATTGCTTAATCAAGGTAAATTTTCAGGTAAAATTATCTTGACTTTTTTGTTAACTGCTAGTATAATATCGAACTTTAATAATGCTCTTTCCGAAACCAGTTGGGCAAAAGTTCCTAGTTATTGGAATGGCGAAGTTGCCAGAAAAATTAATGCTGTACCCAATGCCATTATTATCAGCGACGAAGGTAATGACTGGACTAACTTAGGTGATTTGCTTTCCCTTAATTATCGTCTTAATGCTGATGTACAATACTTCCTGACTACCACTAACCCCGATACCGATAAGTTAAAAGAAGTCCTAGAAATTCCCCAGGCCAACTTATTTCTTTTTCGTCCTTCCAATAGGTTATTAGTGGCCTTAGATCAATTCGATATTCGTCTTGATTATTTCTATCCTCAAGGCCAATTGTCGCGAGTGAAGAAATAGGTAAATATATATTTTGGGTCAATCTAGCCTCAAAGAGTTGAGCAAAGCTGTTATTATAACCAGTTAAAACCGTTAATCTTCACCCTAAAGAAATGACTTTTCTAATTCCGACTAGCGTTTGGCGGCAAATTCTTAAAAAGTTCCCTATACTACTATTCTTAGCATCTTTTCTGATAGTCGTATTCTTAGGCTATTTTTCTACCGCTTTCTCTCAAAGTCGGGATACCGATATTCGCGGTGTTTGGATTACCACCAACGATACTGCGATGCTGATGGACAGGGATAAACGACAACAGGCGATCGAGCAATTAGTTAATCTTAATTTTAATGCTATCTATCCCGTGGTCTGGAATTCCGGTTATGCTCTCTATCCTAGCGCGATCGCGAAACGGGAAGGAATACAGCCTTTTGTGCCTACGGGAGCGCAGGGACAAGATATCTTGGCAGAATTGGTGGAACAAACCCGTGGCAGGGGATTATTGGTCATTCCTTGGTTTGAATTCGGATTTATGGCCCCTCCCACCTCAGAATTAGCCTTAAAACATCAGAACTGGTTAACTCAAAAACGCGACGGGGGGACCACTTGGGTGGGGGCAGCCGGTGAGGTGGTGTGGTTGAATCCTTTCCGTCCCGAGGTGCAGAATTTTCTGCGGGAGTTAGTCTTGGAAGTGGTGGGACAATACGATATTAACGGCATCCAATTCGACGATCATCTGAGTTTACCGAATGAATTCGGCTATGATCCCTATACTATCGCTCTTTATCAACAGGAAACGGAAAAAACACCTCCGGCTAACCCCCGGGATCCCGAATGGACAAAATGGCGGGCCGATAAAATCACCGCTTTTCTGGCTAATCTCAAAGAATCAATTCAGGCAGTTAAACCGAATATACTGCTTTCGATCGCCCCTAATCCCTACGAATTCGCCTATAATGGTCATTTACAGGATTGGCTCGCTTGGGTGCGGCAAGGATTAGTCGATGAGTTAATCGTACAGGTTTATCGTCCCGATCTGCCCAGTTTTCTCAAACAATTAGAGCGTCCCGAAATTCAAGAAACCCAGCAAACTATCCCCACCGGTGTGGGGGTTTTAACCGGTTTACGCAATCGACCGATTGCCCTACCCTTGATTGAAGAAAAGGTATTGGCTGCTCGTCAACGGGGTTTAGGGGTGATTTTCTTCTTTTATGAAAGTCTCTGGCAGCAAGCTTTGGAACCTCCAGAAACCAGAAAAGCGGCAATTCAAGCAATGTTTTCGCAACCCATTACTCCCCGTCTTCCCGTGGTGGACAATCTCCCCTTAGTTAGTACACCTGAACCTGTTGACCAGCCAGAACTAACCCCCACACCTCCCCCCTTAGCGCCGGACGGTATCGAAATTCCTGTAATTCCCCCTCCGGGTAGTTAATAGCAATTTTTGCCCAGAGAAATTACAGATCAAATCATCGAATTTAAGTCCCCCTTTTTCCCTTTTTTTTAACAGGGATGGAGATGCTGGGGGGATGAAAATTTTTTTAGTCAGATTTTGGAGAATTGGTATGAGTTAGACTTACTCATTCTCCGCATTGACATCTCAAACTGAACTGCTATGGTAAATCCCTTGATAGATAGGCATTTCAGTGTTTCAATCGGGACTCACTTCTGTGAAAACCGCTATATACAAACTCTATTAATTGCACCATAATTAAACTCAAATAATATTTTATTTAGGTGGAATAGGAAGATGAAATTTATCGATAAACTAATAAATTATCATCACCTAAACCACTTTCTAGCCTAATTAATAGGGCCATTTCCAGTTAGTAATCTCGTCCTTATCGATGCCATTGGTAAAAGCATAATCGAGATTATCGATAATGGCATTTTTCATCCGTTCTTTCACATGACCGGCAGCAGAACCTAATTTTGGCACGCGATCAATCACATCAATTACTAGATGAAAACGATCAACTTGGTTACGAATCGCTAATTCTAGGGGAGTATTAATATTCCCTTCTTCTTTGTAACCACGCACATGAATACGTTCCTGATTACTGCGACGGTAGGTAAGTTTATGAATCAGCCAAGGATAACCGTGGAAATTAAAGATAATTGGCTTATCAGTGGTAAATAAACTATCAAAATCCCGTTCCGATAAACCATGGGGGTGTTCACTTTCCGACTGTAATTTAAACAGATCAACCACATTGATAAAGCGAACTTTTAAGTAAGGGAATTCCTCCCGTAGAATTGCCGTTGCTGCTAAAGATTCTTTAGTGATAATATCCCCACAGCAAGCCATAATCACATCCGGTTCATCGGGATTAGTTCCATCATCATCGTTACTGGCCCAATCCCAAATACCGATACCTTTAGTGCAGTGTTTAATTGCTTCTTCAATGGTCAAGTATTGCAGGTGTTTCTGTTTATCAGCAACGATAATATTAGTGTAATCCTTGCTCTTGAGGCAGTGATTAGTCACACTTAATAAACAATTCCCATCGGGGGGAAGATAAACCCGCACCACGTCGGCACTTTTATTGGTTACTAAATCGATAAAACCGGGGTCTTGGTGACTAAAACCATTGTGATCCTGCCGCCAAACCACCGAGGATAATAACAGATTCCAAGAGGAAACAGAAGCACGCCAAGGCACATGATTTTTGCAGATATCGAGCCATTTAGCGTGTTGGTTGAACATGGAATCGATAACGTGAGCAAAAGCCTCGTAGGAGTGAAATAAACCGTGACGACCGGATAATAAATAACCCTCTAACCAACCGACTAAAGTATGTTCACTCAGCATCTCCATCACCCGACCATCGGCAGATAATTGGCTACCATCTAAATCCTCCGGATAGGTATCAGCTAACCAAGCTTTTTTAGTCACTTCATAGAGAGCCGCTAAACGATTAGAAGCAGTTTCATCGGGACCAAAAACGCGAAAATTAGTCATATTATTTCGCATTACATCCCGCAAAAATACCCCCATCACTCCCGTGTTTTCCGCTTCCACTTGGCCCGGGTGGGTGACATCTACGGCATATTGACGAAAATCGGGCATTTTTAGGTCTTTACGCAGCAATCCGCCATTAGCGTGCGGATTAGCACTCATGCGACGATGACCAATAGGAGCGAGTTCTTTAAATTCCGGCTTAAATTGACCCGTGGCATAGTCAAATAATTCCTCCGGGTTATAGCTTTTCATCCACTCCTCTAATTTTCTCAAGTGGTCCGGGTTTTCGTGCATGGCACCCATGGGGACTTGGTGAGCGCGCCAGAATCCTTCTACTTTATGACCATCAACCTTTTTTGGACCTGTCCAACCCTTGGGAGACCGGAGGATAATCATCGGCCAGGGGTAACGTTTAGCCACTCCTGTGCTGCGAGCTTCCTGTTGATAGGAGCGAATCTGATTGATACAGTGTTCTAGGGTAGCGGCCATTTTTTGATGGCAGTGCATGAGGTCTTCATCCTCCTTACATTCGACGATGTAGGGAGTGTAACCGTAACCGACAAAGAGACTTTCTAACTCGTGGGTCGAAATACGGGAGAGAATGGTGGGATTAGCGATTTTATAACCGTTTAAGTTTAAAATTGGCAGTACCGCACCATCGCGAATCGGGTTAAGGAATTTATTCGAGTGCCATGCGGTGGCAAGGGGGCCGGTTTCTGCTTCCCCATCACCCACCACCACGGCCGTAATTAGGTCGGGATTGTCAAAAACAGAACCGTAGGCATGGGAAACACTATAACCCAGTTCGCCGCCCTCATGGATAGAACCGGGGGTTTCGGGGGTGACGTGACTACCGATGTGACCGGGAAAAGAAAATTGTTTAAAGAATTTTTGTAATCCTTCCTCGTCTTCACTTTTATCGGGGTAAATTTCCGAATAGGTTCCTTCTAGATAAACCGGACCGAGTACCCCCGGCGCCCCATGGCCGGGACCGGCCATAAAAATCATATCGAGGTCGTATTTTTTGATTAAACGGTTGAGGTGAACGTAGGTAAAACTTAAGGCCGGACTCGCTCCCCAGTGACCAAGTAAGCGATACTTAACGTGTTCGGGTTTAAGATGTTCTTTGAGCAGGGGATTATCGCGCAGATAAATCATACCTACAGCTAAATAGTTACAAGCGCGCCAATAGGCATGGGTTTTATAGAGTTCGTCTTGAGAAAGGGGATTTTGCTCTGTTAAGGGTCTTTCTGGTGCGGATACCATGAATATTTCTCCGATATCTATGAAGGATGAGATTAAGAGAGTTGATAGACAATTTCTCCAGATTATCGAGAGGGTTAACCCTCGGTCAGTTTTCAAACTGTAATCAAGAGTCTAACCTTTCGGAGCGTAAAAAACTATTAAAATAAGCTATATTTTGCCAATCCGGCCAGGGGAATTTATGTCAGTCGGGCGGGGTTTTTAAATAGCTTTTAAAGGAAAATTAATATCTTCTTAACTTAGGGAGCAATAATTCTCAAAAAACTTTTAATTATTTTTTAATGTCAGCTTGTCCTAAAAGGCTATAAAATTGCGTTCTCGTTTGTCGGGAAGAGCCTAATCAGGTTTTCTCGATGCCGGTGGTAGGGATGAGTAGGATAGCAAATTGATGATTTTTTATCTTGGAAGGACTGAAACTTAAAATCTTTCTATACTTCATCTAGCGATCAACAAAAGCTGATTAGCATATATAGTGATTCTCTACAGGCTAATCAATTCTCAAATTATTTTTTCTTGATCGTGCCTAAGCTTATCGCAGCTGCAAAGGAGTTTTTTTCATGACAAAAGTAAGAGTCGCCATCAACGGATTCGGTCGTATCGGTCGCCTCGTTTTTAGGGCGGGTATCCAAAATCCTGATTTCGAGTTTGTTGGTATAAATGATCTGGTTCCCTCCGATAATATTGCCTATCTGCTCAAATACGACTCCACCCACGGACGTTTTCAGGGTACGGTAGAAGCGAAAGAAGATGGCATCGTCGTGGATGGTAAGTTTATCCCCTGTTACTCGATTAAAGACCCTGCTCAACTGCCCTGGGGTGCAACCGGGGCCGATTATGTGGTCGAGTCCACCGGTTTATTTACCACCGCCGAAGGAGCAGGAAAACACCTAGAAGCCGGGGCCAAACGGGTAGTTATCTCCGCACCCACCAAAGATCCCGACAAGATTCGTACTATTGTACTGGGCGTTAACGACAATGAGTACGATCCCGCTAAGGATCTGATCGTCTCTAACGCTAGTTGTACCACCAATTGTTTAGCCCCGATCACCAAAGTTATTAACGATAACTTCGGACTGGCGGAAGGATTAATGACCACGGTACACTCGATGACCGCCACTCAACCCACCGTGGATGGTCCATCGAAAAAAGATTGGCGCGGTGGTCGCGGCGCTGGTCAAAATATTATCCCCTCCTCCACGGGGGCAGCCAAAGCAGTAACCCTAGTTATTCCTTCCCTAAAAGGCAAATTAACCGGTATGGCCTTCCGTGTACCAACTCCCAACGTTTCGGCGGTGGATTTAACCTTTAAAACCGAAAAAGCCACCAGTTACGAGGAAATCTGCGCCGCTATGAAAGCCGCCAGCGAAGGTCCGATGAAAGGTATCCTCGGTTATACCGATGAGGAAGTGGTATCGAGTGACTTTATCACTGACCCCCGTTCCAGTATCTTTGATGCTAAAGCTGGCATTCAACTTAATGCTAATTTCTTTAAGGTCGTCTCTTGGTACGATAACGAATGGGGTTACTCCTGCCGGATGTTAGACCTGATGAAAATGATGGCAGCTAAGGAAGCAACCCTCGTAACAGCCTAAATCAGTTATCAGTTATCAGTTTACTGTTTACTGATAACTGATAACTGATAACTGATAAGATGAATCCAAAATTTAAAGATATTATCGCTTGGGAACAGGCACAATTATTAATGCAGCCGGCATTTATTCGGGTGCTGGATAATCTGCGTAAACAGTTAGAAAATTCCCTCTGGAAAGGAACTTATACAGAAATTCAAGATCCCTATCCCAGTTATCTGCTCTGTTTGACTTATCTCGATCGCTCCGTTACTGTAAATATTTGGGAACTTTGTTTTCAAGTCTGTTTTCTCGATTATCCCACCGATGAGGGAGAGAGCGTCACCATCGATACCAGTCTCCTCGACCCCACCGGTGAACTAGATTGGCAGAGTTTGGAAACGAAAACCGAGCGCATTATTAACCGATTATTCGCTAATTTACCTCCATGAAAGCAGATTTAGAAACGATCAAGGCAGAGTATGCCGCTAGTTTTCTCAAAGATTACAGCAATGATCCCCAAAATTTAGCATCCCAAACAATTTTAATCGATCGCTCCGATTGGGGTTTATTAGAATTAAAAGGCCAGGATCGACTGCGTTTTCTCCACAATCAAACCAGTAACGCGATTGATCGCCTGAAACCGGGTCAGGGTTGTGAGACAATTTTCCTTAACTCTACCGGTCGTACTCTCGATTTTGTCACAGTTTACTCTGGCGATGACTCCCTCCTCATCCTCGTTTCTCCCCAACGTCGTCAATTTTTACTGGAATTGATCGATCGCTATATTTTCCCCTTCGATAAAGTGGAAATTAGCGACTTAACCGATAATTTTGCCATTGTCACCCTAATTGGTACTGAAAGCGGGCAATACCTGCAAAAAATCGCCATTCCAGAGCAGATTTTAACGGGGGTGCAGCATAGTCATTATCTCCTTTCTGACCCCCCTCTGAGAGTGGCCGTCGGTACCGGCTTAGATCTGCCCGGATATACTTTAATCGTTGCCGCCGCCGAAGCCGGTCTCCTCTGGGAAAATTTAATTAAAAATGGCGTTACTCCCGCAGATGAGCAGGTGTGGGAATACCTGAGAATCCATCAGGGCCGACCGGCAGTCGATCGAGAATTAACCGAAGACTATAACCCTTTAGAGGCCGGTTTATGGCGAGCGATCGTCTTTGATAAGGGCTGTTATATTGGTCAAGAAACTATCGCCCGTCTCAACACCTATAAAGGCGTAAAACAAAGACTTTGGGGCATAAAACTCAGCCAACCCGTCCCCAGCAATACCCCGATTATTTTAGAAGCGCAAAAAGTCGGTTTACTCACCAGTGTGCTGGAGGATTTTGGCTTGGGTTATGTGAAAACAAAAGCGGGAGGAGAGGGTTTAAAAGTACAAATCGGCGAGGCAACAGGAGAATTAATCCCTTTACCCTTCCTCTCTCACGAATACCCCTTTCAGTGAACAGTAATCAGTAAACAGTAATCAGTAATCAGTGACCAATCACTAATCAATGATAACTGATAACTCACATCTTATAAGTAGTTGTGCAAAATTAATTTATTGGTTAGGATAGGCAAAAGGCAGGAGGCAAAAGGCAAAAGCTTTATCGAAATGTGTAATTAATTTTGCTTAGATACTTAACTAATAACTAATAACTAATAACTAATAACTAATAACTGATAACTGATAACTGATAACTGATAACTGATAACCCCCCTAACCCCAACGACTAGCGATAGGCATTCGCCAACCAGTGCCAAAAGCGCGATCGCTAATTTTTAGGCCCGGGGGGGCTTGTTTGCGCTTAAATTCGGCATTTTTAACCAATTTAATCACTTTCTGCACAATTTCAGGCTCAAAGCCGGCGGCGATAATTTGTTCGGCGGATTGATGGCGATCGATTAATAGTGCTAAAATAGCATCTAAAATCTCGTAGGGAGGTAAAGAATCTTGATCCTTCTGATTGGGTTTTAATTCAGCACTAGGAGCTTTATTAATCACATTAAGGGGAATAATTTCCCCGTGCCGATTTAACCAGCGACAGAGGGAATAAACCCTCGTTTTCGGCACATCAGCAATCACTGCTAAACCACCATTCATATCACCGTAAAGGGTGCAATATCCCACCGCCATTTCTGATTTATTGCCAGTGGATAATAGTAAATGACCGAATTTATTAGAGAGAGCCATTAATAAATTACCGCGAATGCGTGACTGAAGATTTTCTTCAGCAATACCGAAATCAGTACCAGCGAAAAGCCGCTCTAAAAGTTGATCATAAGCGGTCATAATTTCTTTAATTGCTAACTTCTCACTTTTGATACCTAAATTATTAACTAAAGCCACTGCATCGCTAATGGAATGGTCGGAACTATAGGGAGAAGGCATCATCACAGCGAGAACATTTTCTTTACCCAATGCGTCGCTGGCAATAGCGGCAACTAAACTGGAATCAATGCCACCACTCAAGCCGAAAATTACCCGTTTAAAACCGCATTTCTGCACATAATCTCGTACTCCTAAGACTAAGGCTCGATAAATTTCCTCATCTTCATCGACAGGTAAAGGATGAATAACCGCAGGTAACAAATCTTGATTAAACTCGATCAACTCTAGGCTAGAAGTAAATGCCTGAGCGCGATAAATCACTTCTCCTTGTCGGTTAAAAGCCACGCTGTCACCATCAAAAATTAAATCATCATTTCCTCCCACTTGATTGACATAAACTATCGGTAAATTATATCTAGTGGCACTATGGGATAATAAAGATTCTCGCAATTTTTGCTTACCGACACTGTAGGGAGAAGCGGAAAGATTAACGATTAAATCCACTCCCAAATTAGCTAAATCGGCGATGGGATTAACCGCGTATTGACGCTGACCCCAAAATTGTTCATCATTCCAAACATCTTCACAGATAGTTACACCGATTTTTACATTATTTTCTGTTAGTTGAAAATATTGACTTTCTTTCCCAGAAGCAAAGTAACGATCCTCATCAAAAACATCGTAGGTAGGCAATAAACGTTTAGTAAAAATTTGTTTAATCTCTTGACTTTTTAACAAAGCTATGCTATTAAATAACGGCTTTTCTCCCCTGACCGTTGCCGAGGGATTTTTTTCGACAAAACCGACTAAGACAGCTAACTTTTCTGGTAATTGTTGGGACAATAATTGCAATTGTTGAGACATTTTCTCCACAAAACCCAGATTTAATAACAAGTCTCTGGGAGGATAACCACAGAGGGATAATTCCGGGGTTAAAAGTAATTCTGCTCCCTGATTAAATGCCGTTTGAGCAGCCTCTAAAATTCTTTGGGCATTTCCTTCGATATCTCCAACAATGGGATTTAATTGAGCGATAGCAATTCTCATATTTTTTCCTATTTAAACAAAAACTAACGGTTGCTCTTTAAAGGGAGCAAAAGCTTTTTCATCAAAGCGATATAAACTAGCCGGACGACCGGCACCACGAGAGACTTTTAAACCCATATCCTTGAGAAATCCTAATTTCAATAGCCGATTTCTGAAGTTAGAATAATCACTAAAATTTTTACCTAAAATTGTCTCATAAAATTGATAAAGATCATTTAAAGTAAATAATTCTGGTAAAACCTCAAAAGCGACGGGACTATATTCTACTTTATTGCGTAATCTTCGCCAGCCATATTCCAAAATTTGACCGTGATTAAAGGCTAAATTTGGCACTTTATCAATCATATACCAAGTGATATTATGATCCTGTTCAGTGATTAACTTTGCTTCCTCAAACCGCACTAAAGCGAAGTAACTCACCGATAGATAACGTTTCCCAAAACTCTCGGCCGCTGCTGGGGAATCTTCCTCTGGACTGCCAAAAGTATATAACTGTTCTAGATAGAGATTATTGACGCTAATTTTCTCGGCTAAAATTCGATAGGCTGCCGTTTCAAGTGATTCCCCATTTCTCACTAAAGTCCTGGGTAAACTCCAGTAATTACTAAAGGGTTCTTCCCGTCGTTTAATCAGAAGCACCAGCAGCCGATTTAATTGGGTATCAACGGAAAAGATCACGTTATCAACTCCCACTTTAAAATCAGCTAGAGATTTATTAGCTAGGGTATTTGGCGATTTCATGCGTAAAGTTTTTGACCTTCGATATAATCTTTAATCGGTGCAGGAACAGCCTGTTTATCGCCTTTTTCTCGATAATCTGTTGAGGATACAGCCGGAGCAAATACATCGGCAATCAGACAATCACCCCCTAATGTTTGCAGTTGTTCAATATCATCTTGGTTAATAGGATAGCCTGGACGAGGAATCACGAGAATTTTGACTTTTTCTAGTAATTCTTGGCTGCGATACCAGTGCCTAATTTGTCCAGCTAAATCAGAACCAATGACTAGGGTATATTCCTCCTGTTCTCCCCAAATTGCTTGCGCTTTTTCCACACTAATTAAGCTCCGTCGATCGCTTAATTCTCGTCGCAGTTGTATATTATCTCTTGGGGGTTGAATATCCCGGATGAGCAAATTTAACATCCTCAGACGATGTTCGAGACTGGTTTGATGATTTTTAAAGGGATTATCGGCAGCCCAAACTGCAACAATATCGTACTGTTCCGATAACCATTTTAGTATGGCTTGATGACCGGCAGTAGGAGGATCGGCACTGGTTCCAAAAAGGGCAATTTTAAGCATAGGATTCAATTGCTTGCTCACTGAGGGATTAGTTTAAGTCTGCTCAAGCTTGGCAAAGATTAACTTCTCCCCATTATAGTTGATTTTACCAAAATAGGGCAAGAGGATCAGTCATCTCCTGCAAAAGTAAGTTATCGAGCCGCTATCGGGTGAAAATATCTAAAACCCCGGATAAATTCGACATAATTTTAGGTTTTATGAATAGGATAGTTAGGGACTTGCGCTTTGATAATGTACCTTTTGGGCGAACGCAGTTCGCCCCTACATTGTGGACAAAATCCGTTACTGTAGGGGCGCAATGCTTGCGCCCTCCGATCGATCAGGTTTGCTGATCACCCTAAGTAGGGGGAGAGCCTTCGAGGTGTTAGGGACTTGCGCTTTGATAATGTGCCATCTGGCTGGTCTGGTTCTTCTACAGAGCGATTTTCTGGCTGGGATATTATTCCTACGCAAGTCCCTTATCTCTTATCTTTTGTCTGCTACTGAAGATTTTTGATTCTTGCAGGAGATATTATTTTTTATAAAATTGGTGAACTAATTCTCAAACGTACTAACCCACAAACAGAAGGAGGCAAACCCATTACGCTGCGCTATGACTCCCGTAGCACTTAGCGGCCAAAACCACTGGCTCGATTTCTCCCTTTTGGAGTTTTTCTAGCGGGGTTGCTCCCTCTAAACGAATATCACCCGTAAGCAGAAAGAGCATTTGTGTCCAAGCACCATCTTCTTTTAGGACGGCTAACACTTGGTCTAAACCGGACAAAACTTTGCCATCAATAAATTGCCAAGCGGGATAAACTAATTCCTCGTTGACAGATAAACCTAAGACCCGATGATTGAGACTCATAGTTTCTAATTCCAAAGAACTACAGGCTAAAACACCACAAACCTCGGCGCTGGTTAAGGTTCCTCCTTGCTTAGATAGGAACCGTTTCTTCGCTTCTTCGCCTCGTTTAATGGCAGCTGCCAACGGAGAGGCCAAAGCTAAAGGAGATTGTGTTTTTTGCATAGATTCTAACATTTTTAACAGCAATTCTCATTTTAAGGTTTCATGACATTGAAACCCTTACAGCAAGAGGAGTTTACAATTCGCAACAAATCTGGGGATCGCTGAAACGGCGCAAAATCGTTTCAAAATGAGAATTGCTGCATTTTTAAGCTAATAAGAAATAATAATTTTGGCAAGACCTTAATCAGACGATCCTTTCCTTATATCGCCAATTCTCGACACGGAATTCTATCTTCCAGCATCATCGTAGCCATCTCATAGGTAAAAATATCTAAGTATCCCCCTTCAGGAGCTTTAAAACAAAAATCTTGGCCCACCTCAACGACTCGCTCTAGCCATTGTCCCATAAAGTCAATTTTGAGAATAGCTGTTTTTTCTGTGCGGTTTACATATACACAGTTGATAATTGCTTGATTAACAGTTGTATTCGACATAACATTCCCCTCCATTTCAGCAATATGGATTTGTTTTTGTCTAGTAGTGTTTCGCTCCTCGTGTCAGGAATCCCTAACATTATTAGCTTGACTCAATCTACTAAAATGGGCTAAGATGCGGGGATGATAATGATGAGTAAAGAGCCAGAACCCGTGAGGATACTGGCTCTCTCCTAGCTTCGCATCATCGGGATTAACCCTCTCAATTAGCCCACCAGGAGACTTAAAACCTTAGTAGTGGACTCAAGAAGCCAGGAGGTCAATCAATATGAAGAACTTACTCACTGTCATCCTGTTAAGCTCGCTTGCTTACGGCGTAGCTCTGGGAAAAATACATCCGTACGACTACGTTTTTATCTACACCATCAACGAACTAGCAAAACGTCAGGGTGGAGATAATCAAGACGGGAAGCGGTAGGCAGAACGTTTACTTAATTCAAGCTGGGCAGTGCGGCAACACTCGACCAGCTTTTTTGTACTGTTTCTTACTATCGCTCTATCTTCTTTAATATTATCCATAATATAATCACTTACTGTAAGGATATCAACCAATAAATATTGCAAAGTTAAGCCAACAAATATTGCAAAGTTAAACCAACAAATATTGCTATTATTAAACAATAATTGTTGGTACTCCATTTCAAAATATGCTAACTAGCCCATCAATATATGATGCCCAAAAGCTGGCAAGAAACTGTGGTTTGGATATTTCCAAGCACTGTAAGAATCTCAACCAACAAATATTGCAAAGTTAAACCAACAATTGTTGCAAAGCTAAACCAACAATTGTTGCTATCATTAAACAATAATTGTTGGTACTCCATTTCAAAATATGCTAACTAGCTCGAAAATACAGCCATGAAGAGAACCTTGTCAACTCCCCCATCACTATCCGATGCCGAAAGGCAAGCAAGCAACTGTGGTTTGGATATCCGCAAGCTAGAAGCTTTGTTGGAAGAAATCGAACCCCTGTCTGAAAAATACAAAATTATTTTCTATCTGGCGGCTACAGGTCTTTTCTCTGCGGATGACCTGGCTGAAATGTTCAATCATAGTAGCGGCAAAAATCTAAACTCAGATTTCAACAGATATCTAGGAGCCAATCTTAAACTTTACCTTGAGTTAGATGACAGTGAGCGTGTGGGAATTACCTCTCTAAGAAGGATTCTCTTTAAAAAGGGCTATTGTGTTGACATTAATGACGATGAATCAGTGAGAGTTTTGCCAACACGCTACGCTGAAAATTCTCAATCAGAGCAGTCTTTTACTGTCAGACAAAATTAGTGCGGATGAGAAAACCACCAATCAAGGAGATTAATTTAAAAATGGAAAACACAGAGTCATTGTGTGAGGTAACAACATCCGCCAGTTGCCGTGCTGACATTATTAATGGGTTGTTAGCTCAACTAGACAATAAACAGGACAGCGATCACCGTGCTGAAATCATAAGGAAATTAGGAGAATATCCTGATCCTCAAGTGATTAAAACACTTTGGGATTTGAGAAATAATCTGGAAAACGAATCCGATGATTTTGTGCAGTACGAAATCAAGCTTAGTCTGCATAAGGTAACTACTCATCCTAGGATAAATATTGATTTTTTTCTGGATAACTTAGAGGTATTCCAATCAAAAGATAACAATTCTCAAGCTCCGAAAGTATTAATTGATGCTGATCTAATTGAAGAGTTTTTATTACGAAATCAAACGACTCTTAACGGTGAAGCTACTAGGGTTATGGGACTTGTTTTAGAGGGAAAAATTAATCCTTACATCGGCGAAATGGGATTAATAGAAATTTGGCATAATATCAAAAATCTGAAATCTCAAGAATATGCCAATCGTTTGATCATTGAACTTCTGAGTAAAATTAACGTCGGCCAAGTTAACTTGAAAGAAATTGACCTAGAAAAATATCCCAACGTTAATTTAAAAACGGCAATTCAAGTTGAGATTGCCAAGAAATATAACCGAGCGGGTATTATCACCATCGCAGATCGAGAATTCATTGCCAGTGGGTATCCTTTTGTGGGTTCCCCTTCCCTATTCTTACAGTTTTTAGGGGAAGATACCTCGCCGGCATCTATCGAAAGAACTCTCAAAAATCTCGGTAAAGCGGCAATGGAAAATGAAAAAGTAAAACTCAATCAGCTTTTAGAAAACGAGCCTCAACAAAACTTATTCTTTGAGGATAATCTTTTGCTTTTTCAAGGCTGGAAAATTGAGCACTTTGAAATTCTCTGTGCTAACAACAATTTAACTTCTGCGACAGTTATCTTATGTAATACAAAAACCCAAGAGCGTTACACTGAATCGGCCTTTAAAAAAAGTCCAGTAGATGCACTTTTTACTGCTTTTGATGAGGCTCTAGCTCATTTAGTTGAAATTAAACATCACCTTAAATCTATCTATGTGGCTAACTTGACACCGGGTAAACAAGGAGCCACAACTGTCAAGGCGGTGGTTGAGTATGATGGTAAAGAAGTGATTACTATCCACACCCATGAAAATATTCTCAAGGCTTATTTTTTCGCCTACGTCAAAGCGATGATTGCCGTTTATGCACCTGATGAATATCACCCCGATATTCATAGCACAAAAGAATTGACATATTTGTACAAAATTGGCGAACGAGATTTTCATGGACTGAATTTCAGCCAAGTCAATTTAATGGATGGTGAGGCCAATCTTTCCGATGCAAAATTGATGGGATGTAACTTCAGTCAGGCTAATCTTTCGGGGGTTAATTTAACTAATGCTGATTTAACAGGAGCCGATTTAAGTCATGCCAATTTGAGCAAAGCTACTCTAACGGGAGCTAATTTGACCGATGTTAAATTAGATGAAAATAATCTAACCCTTCTTGATGGCACAATTTTGACTAACACAATTATGCCTGAAATTAACATTGAAATTAGCGGCGAATCCCGTTTAGAAAAGGTTGCTCAACTACTCAAACACATTGATCCTCAAAGTCAATCTCGAATCTTGGCTATTCACTCCATGACAGATTGCATCTGGTGGGATAATCCCCTTGGTCAAAAATTCTGGGAAGTTAACGAAGAACTAATCAAAAGGGGGATTTCTATTCAACGAGTCTTTATTCTTCCTGAAGTTCCGACTCCAAAGCATTTACAAGTGATTCAGGAACAACTTAACTCTGGCATAGAAGTTGCTTGTATTTGTCATGAAAAAGCCAAAGATGTTGAAGGCTATTGTTGGGATGATACCAACCTATTGATTAGCGAAAACTTATCTGTTCCCAGAAATTCTTTTACAGCGAGAAGAACTATGAATGGTCAAACAGAATCAGGTTATATTTCCTATCAAACAAGAGTTGTCGAGACAGATAAAAGTATCTTCAAGGATCTATGGGAAAAATCCGAAAAACTCTCTACTCAAGCTAATATTCAGGAACAATTAGCAAACCTAAGCACCTGACCCCGAATTTTATTGTTTTATTAACTGATGCTCACAAGGCGATCGCTCTTTCTATTCTATTTTGATAAAAAGCGATCGCTTCCCCACAATCCCTAAAAAATAACCATAAAATTAATTAATAGAATATCGGAGAAAGACAAAGATGATTATCGCTCAAGAAAAACCGACTATTGCGACAGTCACCAAAACCCCTGTCACTTTGGAAGCGTATCGGGCGATCGCTGAAACTTCTCAGGAACGTTATGAATATTGCCATGGAGAATTGACATCCTCACCGCCGTAAACGGACGGTGATTCCCAAACCTCACGATTTAGGTTTCTGCTTCTTTCCCTTGCGGGGTTCCGCACCTGCCTTAACAGATTTACTCTGTTCTGGTCTTATGGTCGCTCTACAGACTGACA
>NZ_JAPZSS010000098.1:0-4333 GCF_027532015.1 Microcystis sp. LE19-131.1A
CTCGAAAGTGATTACCGTTAATGTTCAAGGGGATACCACCGTCGAACCTAACGAAAACTTTACGGTAACTCTCTCCAATCCCACCAACGGAGCAACGATTACCACTGCCACTGCTGTTGGGACTATCCAAAATGATGATGAAGAAACCTCCGTTACCCTTGCCAGTAACTACAGTGGCGTTAGTGAAGACGGCGTAGCCAATCTTATCTATACCTTTACCCGTTCCGGTCCGACCACCAGCACCCTCGCCGTCAACTTCAGTGTTGCCGGAACTGCTAATGCTGCCGACTACACCGGCGCAACCCCAGGCACAGCTACCATCACTTTCGCCGCTGGGTCAAGTACCGCCAGCTTAACCATTAACCCCACCGCCGACACCGTTAAAGAACCCAATGAAACAGTCTCCTTGACCATTACCAGCGGCAGTGGTTACACGATCGGCACTACTGCCCCGGTTATCACTACCATCATCAATGATGACGGCGTGATCAATCAACAGGGAACAACGGGCAATGATGTGGTGGAAGCCGGAACCACTCGTACCCTGAGTGGAAGAGCGGGCAATGATATCCTCATTGGTTCTAGTTCGAGTGAGGTGCTAGTCGGTGGTGTCGGTAACGACACGATTACTTCTGGTACTGGTTTTGACGTAATTGCCTATAGCCTTGCCAGCGAAGGCCAAGATACGATTACGGACTTCAACGTTTTCCAAGATACGCTCCAAGTCTCGGCGGCGGGTTTTGGTGGCGGATTAATCGCCGGTGAAAGTATTGCGGCGGCTCAATTTGTCTTGGGAACCGTCGCCACGACGGCCAGCCATCGCTTTATCTTTAATCAACCGACAGGCCAACTCTTCTTTGATGTGGATGGTAATGGTTCATCGGTTCAGACTCTCTTGGCGACCTTGACTCCTAACCTTAACTTGACAGAAGATAATATCTTTGCGGCTTAGATGACTTGAGGCTAAGTGTCAACATAAACCGGCTGGGAAAGAATAATCTGGCTCAGAGATTGCTCAGTTTTCCCGCCGGTTTTCCATTGTGTGTCAAAAAAGTGAAGCAAATATTAATTGTTGTTCAAACAATTGATTCGGGCGGGAGTTTACGGTAGTTATAAGCTAAGTCGCATTTTAACCGCCTATTCAGAAGTGTTGAATCCTGCAATAAAACTTCACAAAACCAGTATTTTACTGATGCTCAATTAGATTGACTATTGAGAATGGAGTCAATAATCAGTCCTTTTTGGTATCATCAGAGCGAATACATAACTTGGTCATGATCTTCAAAATCTTAACATTCAAGTATGAAACACTTTTTGAAAAAAGGTATAAGGGTTTTGTTGATTTTTTAGTATTTATGTATCGTGTAAGTCCAGTAATTGATCCCCTTTTTCTTGGCATAATCTGATAGTTTCATTGGAACTGTAAGGTAAACTTGCACTAACCACAGTAGCAGTTGTTTGCTGTTATTTGCGTATATTTTCGACAAAACTTGACAATACTTCTGAGTTTCTTCATTATTCTCAACAATACTTTTCTTATTGCTGTTACTCATCAGGCTCTTGGATAAATTTAAGAAAAAAATTTTTTTGGGTTAACCTGTCCATTTATAATCATAAGTATATGGGAGATTTAGCCCCAAGGCAGAAAAGTTGAGCTTGTCTTTTTCCCTAACCATAAACAGAAATAATTCAACACCCCCAAGTAATTGACCAATTAATTTTCGGAAAATGGGGTGTGCCTGGTGATGAAGACAACACAAGTAAGTTCTGATTTATCTAGTACAGATATGACATCTCCAGCAGATTCTTTGAGTTTTGACGGAGCCTTTCCAATCACCTTTGATTTAACAGGTTCCGACGATTTAACTGTATCGAGAGAAACTTCTCCCTTAGGAGTCCTGAACTCTAACCCCTCCCCATCTACAATCTCCTCGGAGTCCCCCAGGGTTCCAGTCCGCCCTGCTGCTACGAGTCAAGTGGTGTTTCCCGCTTCTCTTAGTATTGACTCTTCTGGTTATCTCACCAGTCCAGCGCCGAGTCCTGCCTCTGTACCCACTACCGCCCCCGTCACCACCAGTCCAGGGTTGGGTCTTGTCTCTGTACCCACTGCCGAGGGATGGGATTCGAGGGTTAATCAGGACAATCTCACCCAGAAAACTGGAGAAACCCATATCACATACTGTTACTCGTGCG
Source organism: Microcystis sp. LE19-131.1A (assembly GCF_027532015.1). NCBI lineage: Bacteria > Bacillati > Cyanobacteriota > Cyanophyceae > Chroococcales > Microcystaceae > Microcystis > Microcystis sp. LE19-131.1A. The sequence goes on from NZ_JAPZSS010000098.1 coordinate 2,194, forward strand.
GTCAATACCACAGTAGCAAATTGGGACTGCAACCTCTAAGCTCCTTGTCTCCTAATGCTCCTCAAGGGACGCGAGACTATCTGTTACCCCCCAAGACGGTTAACTACTCAAGTCCCATCTCGGTTATAGAAAATACAATCTCTATTGCGCCACGAAATACACCAATTCCGAAATTTGCAACCGTAAACACTCAAGGAAGCTTTGACTTCACAAGCATTTCCAATGCAGAAGTCTTTAATCTCAGTTCCAATCCCTTCTCTTCCAAGACTATTTATCTGGATTTTGATGGCTACAACACATCGGCCACTGCTTGGAATAACCCAACCTTGGTTGGTTCTTCTAACGTCATTTCTTCTATAGCTATCTTTTCTTTGGACTCAATCGTCAGTACGGCATATTCACAATCAGAATATGATGCAATGAAGGAAATTTTCCGTCGGGTAGCTGCTGACTATGCACCTTTTGATGTCAACGTAACAACGGCAACACCAACCATTGACAAGATTACTCGGTCTAGCACAAGCGACAGTGCTTATGGGACAGTTGTGTCTATTGGGAACATTGGTAGCCAATGGTCGGGGGCTGGGGGAATTGCCTATGTTGGCATTTACGATCTCGTTGATACAACTAACTATTACAAACCTGCGCTTGTGTTTCCAAGTCGCTTAGGAACTGCAAAAAATATCGCAGAAGCGGCTTCCCATGAGGCTGGACACAATCTCAATCTTAGTCATGACGGTCAGGGTTCTACCGAATACTATGCAGGAGGCGGCTCAAGCCCTGGCTGGGCACCTATCATGGGTGTCGGCTATTCCAAGCAGTTAACGCAATTCTCGCGCGGCCAATACTCGAATGCGACAAACACTGAAAATGATTTTCTCCAGATCAGGGGGGAAGGAATCGGTCGCTATGTTGAAGGGACTCCGAATACGGATCTAGCTAGTGCTCAGACGATTACCCTAGATTCCACTGGTTACGGTGGGGCCTTTGAATGGATTACACTAGCATCAGATGATGGTAATACTGGGATAGACTATGATTACTTCAAATTTACCGCCCCTGCTGCTGGAAGCGTAAACATTTCAGTCAATAATGCTCTAATTTTCAGCAAAGATGGTACCAACTTTATTGGCGAAGACCTGCCAGCTGGATATGGAAATCTGCATCTTGATGCCCAAATCCTTAATGCAAGTGGAGGAGTTCTCGCGGATTGGAATAACAACGCATTGGTTGATGTCACTGGATTAACTTATTCGGGACTGGTAGCTGGGCAAAATTACTTTGTCAAAGTTGGTCCTAACTCAACGCTTCCGGATCAGTCCTTTGGTGAAACAACTTGGGGAAGTTTGGGAGCCTACGCCTTACGTATTCAGGCTGACACCAAATCAATCTCGATCGCCAAAACCACCGACGGTAACGAAGCCGGTTCAGTAAGCAGTGTCTTTACCCTGACCCGCACCGGCGACCTCTCCAGTGCCTTAACGGTTAACTACACCCTTGCCGGTACGGCCACTCCAGGTGTTGACTATACAGGCACTACTCCCAGCAGCGTCACCTTTGCGGCACTTTCCCCCACTGCTACCATCACCCTGCCCACCAAAGATGACCTCTTGAGTGATCCCAGCGAAACCATCATCACCAAAATTACCGCCCCCACCGGCTACACTATTAGTGGCCCTGACAACGCTACGGCCACCATTCTTGACAATGATGGTAACTCGGGCAATAACAACTTGGTCGGGACAAGCTTTGCCGATGCCCTGGCTGGAGTGGGAGGTAATGACACCCTTGATGGTGGAGCGGGTAATGACACCCTTGATGGTGGGGCCGATAACGACACTTACCTCTTCGACACGGATCTGGTCTTGGGTAGCGATCGCCTCATTGATGCCTCTGGAATCGATACCCTCAACTTTGCGGCGACCACAACTAAAACCATCAACCTCAATCTCGGCAGTACCGCCGCCCAAACCGTCACCGCCGGAAATCTCACTCTCACCCTAGGGACTTCCAGAGAATAAAATACCCAACAAAAAAATAGAAAAGTGTTTTTTTGAAAAAGTAATTATTTTTGTCTAGGAAAACAAAGAGTCTCCCATTACAACCTATTTTTCCGAAAAAAAAATAGCAGCATAAACTT
>NZ_JAPZSS010000019.1:0-29207 GCF_027532015.1 Microcystis sp. LE19-131.1A
CATGATATCAGCCAGACTTGGAAACTATCTCATCAAATTAGTCCCCCCATAGAACCTCCTTGAGCCATCTTGCACACTTTTCTCTTTTTGTCAAATTTTATGTTAAGAAAGATGTGACTAATGGATAGCTTAATAAGGGGGGCAGGGGGGATCGAACCTAAAATCCATTTTTAATTTAATTATAACCAGCTACTTAGCTGGAGGTCTAGCAAGCTGAAACCTCACATCTGGTAACTGATCACTGATCACTGAGATAAAATGCCAATGAAAAAATTAATTCTAGCCACGAGTAATCCGGGTAAATTGGCAGAGATAGGGGAATACTTAACTGATATCGACCTAGAATTGCAGTTAAAACCCGATGATTTAGAGATAGAGGAAACAGGGGCGACTTTTGCCGAAAATGCCTATTTAAAAGCTGCTCAAATTGCCCTAACATTGGGAGAATGGTCGATCGCCGATGATTCGGGATTGGAAGTAACCGGGTTAGGAAATGCCCCGGGGATTTACTCAGCCCGCTATGGTGAAAATGATCGAGAAAGAATCGATCGCCTCGTCAGAGAATTAGGAGATAATCAGGATCGTTCGGCCCGTTTTGTCTGTGTAATTGCGATCGCCCGTCCCGATGGTGAGATTGCCTTGAGCGCCACAGGAATCTGTACGGGAGAAATTCTCACCAGTCCTAGGGGTGAGGGTGGTTTTGGTTACGATCCGATTTTTTATGTTCCCGAATACGCTTTAACCTTTGCGGAAATGTCTCCGGAATTAAAAAGAAAAATCAGCCACCGAGGACGAGCTTTTCAGCAATTGCTGCCCCATCTCAAGACTCTCGCGGGTACAAATTCATCAAGGCTCTGACTTGTTCAGCATGATAAGAGCTTCTTGTCAAGGGACTCGCAACAATTTGTAAAAATCCCAGCGACTCACCGTATTGGCGCCAAGCTTGGAACTGTTCAGGGGTAATAAATTCCTGCACACCGAGATGTTTTGGCGATGGTTGCAGATACTGCCCGATGGTGAGAATATCACAATCGACAGCCCTTAAATCGCCCATCACTTGCCGCACTTCCTCGTCGGTTTCCCCCAATCCCACCATAATGCCCGATTTTGTGTAGGTAGCGGGAACAATGGCGCGAGCGCGCTGCAATAATTCTAGAGAACGCTGGTAATCACCCTGGGGACGCACGCGACGATAGAGACGGGGGACAGTTTCGGTATTGTGGTTTAAAACTTCAGGTTTAGCAGCAAGAATTAAAGCTAAAGCCTGCCAATTGCCGCAAAGATCGGGAATCAGCACTTCGATGGTGGTTTTTGGAGAAATGCGGCGAATTTCCTCGATACAACGGACAAATTGACTAGCGCCACCATCAGCCAAATCATCGCGATTGACAGAAGTGATCACTACATGATTAAGATCAAGACGTTGCACGGCTGCCGCTAGTCGCAGGGGTTCCGTGGAGTCTAAAGGTTGCGGTTTTTTCTCAAAATCGATGTCACAGTAAGGACAGGCGCGAGTGCAAGCAGGACCCATAATTAAAAAGGTAGCCGTCCCCGCGTGGAAACATTCGCCGATATTGGGACAGGAAGCCTCCTCACAAACGGTATTTAAGCCTAAATCGCGTAAAACCTCCTTAACACTGCCGACTCGTTGCCATTGCGGTGCTTTTACCCGTAACCACTCTGGTTTGACCGTCACGCCTGAATTACTCCGATAATTTTTGCCTATATCCCTAATATCCTAGCAAGTCTCGACCCAATCAAGGCCGAATATGCTATGATAATTTAGCTGAAAACTTTCGGGATGTAGCGCAGCTTGGTAGCGCACTTCGTTCGGGACGAAGGGGCCGCAGGTTCGAATCCTGTCATCCCGATTAAAGACAATCAAGGGTAGATCCCCCCGCCTATCGGCACCCCCCTTATCAAGGGTAGATCCCCCCGCCTATCGGCACCCCCCTTATCAAGGGTAGATCCCCCCGCCTATCGGCACCCCCCTTATCAAGGGGGGCAGGGGGGATCAGAGTCCAAAATCTATCTTCTATTTGATTATAACTACTTAATTTACCTCCTCTAAGCCAATGTCTAGATTATTAATCAGCCAGTATCAGACGGAAGTTGAAAAGATTGTCCAATATGGCGGAAGTCGCAAGGAAACTTCGATTAGAGTCGCTTTTCAGAATTTGTTAAATGACTATTGCAAGGCGCGGGATTTTTTGTTAATTCCGGAGTTGGATTATCGCACTAAGTCGGGAAAAGTTGTCTATCCTGACGGGACGGTTAAGGATGCTTTACGGTTAGATTGGGGATATTGGGAAAGTAAGGATCAATACGATAATTTAGATGAAGAAATTGAGAAGAAGTTGGCGAAAGGCTACCCCAATGACAATATTTTATTTGAAGATTCCCAGACGGCGGTTTTAATTCAAGGAGGAGAGGAAAGACTGCGCGTCTCCATGCGCGATGATGAGGCTTTGGATGGGATTATTAATGCTTTTATTAATTATGTACGTCCGGAGGTTGAGGATTTTCGAGAGGCGATTGATAGTTTTAAGGAAGATTTACCAACAATTTTAGAAGCGTTGCGGGGTTTAATTGCGTTGCAATCGGAGACGAATCGGAATTTTGTGACAGCGCGGGACAATTTTTTAGAGATTTGTCGCAAGTCAATCAATCCAGAAATTAGTCTGGAAGATGTGCGGGAGATGATTATTCAGCACATCCTGACAGAGGATATTTTTATCAATATTTTTAATGAGTCTCAGTTTCACCGGGAAAATAATATCGCCAGGGAATTACAGGGAGTGATTGAAACTTTCTTTACTGGTAATACTAAGCGCAATACTTTAGGGACTATTGAACGTTATTATGCGGTAATTCGGCGGACGGCGGCGAATATTTACAATCACCACGAGAAGCAGAAGTTTCTCAAGGCGATTTATGAGAATTTTTATAAAGCATACAATCCGAAAGCGGCGGACCGGTTGGGAATTGTCTATACACCCAATGAAATTGTCCGTTTTATGATTGAAAGTGTCGATTATTTAGTCCACAAGCATTTTGGTAAGTTGTTGGCGGATCCAGGAGTAGAAATTTTAGATCCGGCGACGGGGACAGGAACTTTTGTGACGGAGTTGATTGAGTATTTACCGAAGGATAAGTTACGGTACAAGTATAAGCATGAGATGCACTGTAATGAGGTGGCAATTCTGCCTTATTATATTGCTAATTTAAATATTGAGTTCACCTACAAGCAGAAGATGGGTGAGTATGAGGAGTTTGAGCATATCTGTTTTGTGGATACCCTGGACCATGCTGCTTTTCATCTCAAGCAGATGGATTTATTTGCCATGTCGGTGGAGAATACCCAACGCATTCAAAATCAAAATGACCGCAATATTTCTGTAATTATTGGTAATCCTCCTTATAATGCTAATCAGCAAAATGAGAATGACAATAATAAAAATCGGAAGTATCCTGCTATTGATAAGCGCATTAAGGATACTTACATCGAAGAGAGTACAGCGCAGAAGACAAAGCTATATGATATGTATTCTCGCTTCTTTCGTTGGGCTTCTGATCGATTAAATAAAGATGGTATAATAGCGTTTATCTGTAATTCTTCCTTTTTAGATGCTCGTTCTTTTGATGGGTTTAGAAAATGTATTGAAGAAGAATTTACTTGCGCTTATTTTATAGATTTAGGTGGTAATGTCAGGAAAATATCAGGGAAAGATGGGATTTTTATCTGTGAAAAACATACAATTTTTGGTACTGCTGCAATGACTGGTATTGCTATCCTGTTTTTAGTTAAAGACAGTCAAGCAACTGGAAATAAAACTTTCTATGCTGATCCTTTTCATGTTCATGAGTTGCGAGAAGTTAAATTGTCTTATTTACAGAGTAATAAATTTAGTAATGTTTGCTTCGAGCATATCATCCCAGATAAAAAGCATAACTGGATTGAACAATCAGATAATGATTTTGATCAACTGCTACCCTTGATTGATAAGGAGGTAAAAAGTGGCAAGTCTGAGAAAGCTGTGTTTAAGTTGTTTTCAAGAGGAGTAGAAACAACAAGAGATGAGTGGGTTTATGATTTTTCAAGAGATACGCTAGAGGCAAAAATGAGATTTTGTATAGATGTTTATCAGAGAACTTTTAAAGATGAAAATTATCAAGAACGAAATCAGATTAAGTGGGATCGAGAATTAACTAAGTATCTTTCTAAAAGAATATCAAAGGTATTTAACGATGCTAATATGTTGATGAGTTATTATCGTCCATACACAAAACAATGGCTCTATTTTGACAAGCATTTCAACGGAATGACTTATCAATGGTTTAATATTTTTAACAATGAATTTAATAATATCATAATTGGCTTAAATGTCGGTTCAGACAAATTTGTATCTCTTGTATCAAATCATATTATTGATCTTGCTTGTTTGCTAGTTAGTGGGGGTAGTACCCAATGTCTCCCCCTCTACTACTACGAAAAAGAAGGAAACCGCATCGATAATATCACCGATTGGGGATTGCAACAATTCCAAAAACATTACAACGATAAAACCATCACCAAACTCGATATCTTCCACTACACTTATGCAGTCCTCCACTACCCAGAATATCGCAGTAAATACGAATTAAATCTTAAGCGAGAATTTCCGCGACTTCCCTTTTATGATAACTTCTCTCAATGGGTAGAATGGGGAAGCAAACTAATAGAATTACATATCAACTATGAAACCGTCGCACCCTACCCACTAACCCGCATTGATACTAATAATAACCTCAAACCGAAAACTAAACTAAAAGCTGACCGAGAAAAAAATTCCATCAACCTTGATGATGTCACTTTCCTACAAGATATTCCCAAAATTGCCTGGGAATATAAACTCGGTAATCGTTCGGCCCTAGAATGGATATTAGATCAATATAAGGAAAAGAAACCCAAAGATCAAACCATCGCCGAAAGATTTAATAATTATCGCTTTGCCGATTATAAAGAAACAGTAATTGACTTACTGCAAAGAGTCTGTACTGTCAGCGTCGAAACCATGAAAATAATAGAAGCGATGAGAGATTAAAAAGATTGCTTCCGGGAAATTTTATTCTACATTCTGCCTCCAGTAAAAACTTTTTGCCGCAAACCCTAAGTAGCTGGTTATAATTAAATTAAAAATCGATTTTAGGTTCGATCCCCCCTGCCCCCCTTGATAAGGGGGGTGGGGATCCCCCCTTAATCCCCCCTTGATAAGGGGGGCATCTGACAACTTTTAACGCCTACCTACTTAGATCATGAAAATTGAGGAATTACTCAAAAACAAACGAGAAAAAATCATTGCTATTTATTGCTGCTAAACACGGCGCGAATAACGTGCGAATCTTTGGTTTTGTCGCACGGGGAGAAGCTGGCGAAAAAAGCGATATTGATTTATTAATTGATTATTGTAGCGAACGTCGGAGTTCCTGGTTTCCTTTGCCGTTAATTCGAGAACTGGAAGCTTTGTTAGGCGGCAAAGTTGATATTGTTACCGAACAGGGACTTAAAGATAGAATCAGAGAGCGGGTACTTAAAGAAGCAATACCACTAGGAGAGATGATACCGAACGCTTGCGGGATATTTTAGAAGCAATTGAGCGTGTAGAAAAGTATGCTCCACAGGGAAAAACCGTGTTTGAACAACAAGAATTAATTCAAACTTGGATTGTCTATCATTGACAAATTATTGGTGAAGCAGCGAGAGCAACTTCTCAAGAATTTCCAGGAAGATACCCCGAAGTTCCTTGGCGAGATGCCAGCGTTCGGTGAGATGCGTCATCAGACGCATCCTCTCTGTTCAGGTTTTCTCACATTTTGCTGAGAATACGCTGGACTATATCCATTCCTGTGAAGGCTTGCCAGCCAAAAAGACCTAAAATGACGGCATTAAGGGTAATATGGGTGATTCTAGCCAATTCGTTGCCTTTTTGCATTAAAGGTACTAAAGCGGCACTGATTGAGATTAAACCCACCATCCCTAAACCGGCCAGCAGATGGGGACCAACAAATAATTTACCGTTATTAATATAAGTCACCGCCATACCTCCGATCGTCCCCAACACCATTAAAGCGAGGATTAGGGAGCCAATTTGATAGTGTTTAGTGCGAAAATTTTTGGGCAATAATTCTTTTTTTAGGTCTTTATCTGCTGTCCGCGTCCGTCGCCATTGTAGCCCCGAATAGAGCGCATAGATAGTTAATCCTAATAAAACCCACATTAAAATGGGATGGCCAAATTGTGACCAAGTTTTTACGGCACTGGGAATCTCGAAGTTCATAGTTGTCTGTTCTCATCAAAGATCGCTTCTTAATAAAAATTAACATGAATCGCTCGCGCTTCCTTGTTTTCTGGGTCATTAGACCTGTCATACTAAATCCCGTTTAAAAGCTATAGGAGAAGGGGGTATGGGGAGAATAAATAGAAATAGTCTCCTGAATCCTGACGACCGACTCCTATCTCCATCACTACTACCTTTGTGTAAACCAACGTTCAAATCAACCAAGGTCGATCGCAAATCGCTATGATAGAATATTGGGTCTTTAATTTCCGTCCCCTCCTCCCTTTATGAAACTGCCTGTCGTCGCTATTATCGGTCGTCCCAATGTGGGCAAATCTACCCTCGTCAATCGTATCGCTGGAGATCAACAGGCGATCGTTTTTGATCAACCCGGGATTACCAGAGATCGCACCTATCAACCGGCTTTCTGGTGCGATCGAGATTTTCAAATTGTCGATACAGGAGGGCTAGTTTTTAACGATGACAGCGAATTTCTCCCTTTAATCCGCGAACAGGCTTTAATCGCCCTAGCAGAGGCAAGTGTGGCGATTTTTGTCGTCGATGGCCAGGCAGGAATTACCGCCGGCGATCGAGAAATTGCCGCTTGGTTACGACAGCAAAATGTGCCGATACTTTTGGCAGTTAATAAATGTGAATCGGTGGAACAGGGTATCCTGCAAGCGACGGAATTCTGGGAATTAGCCATCGGTGAACCCTTCCCCATCTCGGCCATTCACGGCTCTGGTACAGGTGAACTACTTGATGCTCTGATTAAATATTTGCCACCCGGGGCGGAAATTCCCGAAAATGAAGAGATTAAAGTGGCAATTATCGGTCGTCCTAACGTGGGTAAATCCAGTCTCCTCAATGCTTTAACTGGACAACAACGGGCGATCGTTAGTCCGATTTCGGGAACTACCAGAGACTCGATCGATACTTTAATTGAACGAGAAGGACAGGTGTATCGGTTAATTGACACCGCTGGCATTCGCCGTAAGAAGAATGTGGACTATGGAGCCGAATTTTTCAGTATTAACCGTGCTTTTAAGGCCATTCGCCGGTCTGACGTGGTGTTATTCGTCATCGATGTGCTAGATGGTGTCACCGAACAGGATTTAAAATTAGCAGGACGAATCATCGAAGAAGGGCGTGCGGTGGTGCTAGTAGTCAATAAATGGGATGCGGTGGAGAAAGACACCTACACCATCAATACTTACACCAAAATGCTCCAAGATCGGCTGTATTTCATGGATTGGGCAGAAATGATCTTTGTCAGCGCCATGACGGGGCAAAGAGTCACCAAAATCCTCGAATTAGTCGATATTGCCGCCGAATCTCACCGTCGTCGCGTCAGTACCTCGGTAATCAACGATGTAATCGAAGATGCGGTTAAGTGGCACAATCCCCCCACCACCAGGGGCGGAAAACAGGGGAAACTATACTATGGCACGCAAGTATCGAGTCAACCCCCCACGATCGCCCTTTTCGTTAACGATCCCCAGCGCTTTAATGATAACTATCGCCGTTACATCGAAGGGCAATTCCGGCAACAGTTAGGCTTTAAAGGAACCCCGATCCGCTTAATCTGGCGCGGCAAACCGGCGCGAGAAGTGGAAAAAACGGTTAATAGAGCCACCAAGGTCTAATTTATGGATTTATTGCGAAGTTTGCCCATCGGTCTTTATCTCGATCAACCGATTACCCGACTACATCAACTAGATGCGCGGGTAAAATTTATCTGGTTAATGGCTTTTTTAGCAGCACCTTTATTGGCTAATCCTTGGTGGCGTTTAGCTTTGGTGGGATTGTTAATGTTGTTAACCCTGTTGGCCCCTATTCCCCCCCGCGTCTGGCGGCAACAGATGGGCTGGCTGATATTTTTAGCGATTATCGTCTTTCTGATTACTGCTATCACTCCCGATGGTTTAGGGGTGAGTATTCAGCCGCGTTTACCGGAGGAAGGGCTGAATTTACCGCCAGCAAGTGATTATCAGTATGTTTTATGGGATAGAGGTCGTTTATTTGTTACCCGACGTTCTTTGGAATTAGCAGTGAGAATTAGTACCCTAATTTTTACTTTGATTTATAGCACTAATCTCTTTTTATTGACGACGGCCCCGGAAGAAATTACCGAAGGTTTAGAGAATTTAATGAGTCCTTTACGGCGATTTAATGTGCCGGTGACGGAAATTTCTCTGACTCTGACCCTCTCTTTACGCTTTATTCCTCTGGTTTTAGAAGAAGTGCAAAATCTAGCCAGGGCAGTGCGAACTAGGGCGATCGATTGGCAAAAATTAGGGATTAAAAGAAGTTTAAACGTCTGGTTAACAGTAGTGGAAAAATTACTAGATAATTTGCTTTTGCGTGCCGAACAAATAGCGATCGCTATGGAGGTTCGCGGTTTTACCAGTCCCAATCAGCATCAAGTACGCTGGCACGAATTAAAGTTAAGATGGGCTGATTTTATCGCTTTATTTTTGTTAATTCCCTTTTGGGCAGCCCGATTAGTTTGGGGGGGTTTATAGCAGTTATCAGTTATCAGTTATCAGATGTGAGTTTTTAAGTGTGCAGTATTAAATAGAAGTTTCCTACTGTCTTTTTACTTTTTACTGTTTACTGTTTACTGTTTACTGATCACTGATTATAGAGTGTCTTTCATGAGCGCAACCGACTTGACATTATTGATAGATCTAGTTAAAATAGAATGCAGACACACATATTTTAACTCAATGAAAGCAAGGTATCAATACCGCATTTACCCAACCAACCAACAAAAGAGGCTTTTGTCTCAATTGTTCGGTTGTGTGCGTGTTGTCTGGAACAATACCTTAGCTTACTGCCAAGAACTCTATCGACAAGGAGAGAAAAAGCCAAAATATACAGAGTTGTCCAAAAGACTAACTCAGATTAAAAAAACCGAAGAAAAAAACTGGTTAACTGAAGTTTCTTCTATTCCTTTGCAACAGTCTTTAAGAGATTTAGAGACTGCCTACTCTAACTTTTTTGCATCTTGTAAGGGAGAAAGAAAAGGAAATAAAGTCAAACCTCCTAAATTTAAAAAACGTAAATCTAAACAATCAGCAAGATTTACCGATAATGGTTTTACCGTCAATCAACACCACGTTACTTTAGCAAAAATCGGTGATTTAAAAGTCGTTTGGAGTCGTCCATTATCAGTTATCAGTTATCAGTTATCAGTTATCAGGTTTGAGTTATCAGTTAGTAGTTATCAGTTAGTAGTTATCAGTTATCAGTTATCAGGTTTGAGTTTTCAGTTAGTAGTATCAAGTGGCAAGTTCGGAGCTTTCTTTTCACTGATTACTGGTTACTGATTACTGATTACTGACTAGGGATTGCTACTTTTGCCACATTAGACACAGGGGAAAAGATCAACGCACCAAAACCGTTAAAGAAACGATTAAAACGGCTTAAGAAAGCGCAGAGAAACCTTTCTAGAAAACAGAAAGAAAGTAAACGACGGGAAAAAGCCAGAAAACGAGTAGCTAAAATCCACGCAAAGATTAAGGACACTCGGACTGATTTCTTGCATAAACTATCCACTCGAATTGTTCGTGAAAATCAAACGATAATTTTAGAGGATTTAAACACATCGGGAATGGTTAAAAATCGTAAGCTATCCCGTGCTATATCAGACTTAGGATGGCGTTCTTTTCGAGATATGCTATCAGCAAAGTCCGATAAATATGGGCGTAATTTTCGGATAATTTCCCGATGGGAACCAACGTCTCAGCGATGTTCCTGTTGCGGGAATATCGGCGGGAAAAAGGCGTTAAATATCCGTGAGTGGGAATGTCTTTTCTGTGGAACTTTTCATGATCGAGATGTAAACGCTGCGGTAAATATCAAGGTCGCCGGAGGACATTCGGAGACTTTAAACGGACGGGTCGGAAAGCGTAAGACTTCTGTTAAAGAAGCAGCATCCCGGGTCGCGTCAACCCCATTCAGCGACCATTCTAAAAAAGTGGCGTGGTGAGGAATCACCGTCCGTTTTACGGCGGCGAGGATGTCAAGATCCGACTAATCAAATTACCGCCGGCTTTGATTTAATTCGAGTGGCGATCGCTCGTCATCCCGGCCAAATCATACCTCTTTCCGGTTCTTGGTTTGGTGATGCTGATGACTTTTTGTCTATGGATGTTAACGTAACCATTCGCAAGCTGGGGACGCTGCCAGATTTTGATCCGAGGGAATAGGTTGAATTATCGGGTTTTTCCTTGACTGGCGATCGCAGAAAACGGGTTTCTCGGAGAAACCCATTTTCTACTCATGCAATAAAGCGAAGATTGCCGTTAGGTTCTAACATTTTTATCGATTTTTGTCAAGATATATTTTACACAATTTATTAGAAAAAGGGTTTCTTTTAGAAACCCTTTTTCTGCTTTCCAACTAATCCTATTTGACCTAATAGGTAAGGGCCGAACGCTGGCATCTGGTACTTTAGAGGTGATAGCGTTTCCAACTAATCCTATTTGACCTAATAGGTAAGGCTGCTAAGTTAGCCGATAATGCTGTTACTATCCCTAAAGTTTCCAACTAATCCTATTTGACCTAATAGGTAAGGAACCTAGATCTCCGCAAAGTATTGCGACAAGCAATGCTTCTGTTTCCAACTAATCCTATTTGACCTAATAGGTAAGGGGTAAAGTTTATTTTCAATAGCGCATTTTCGCTTGTTTCCAACTAATCCTATTTGACCTAATAGGTAAGGTGTAAAATACTTTCTTTACAGATTTTATCGGTTCTGCTTCTTTGTTTCCAACTAATCCTATTTGACCTAATAGGTAAGGTGGTACGATTGCCAATTAAAAACGAGTAGCAAATATCTTGTACTGTTTCCAACTAATCCTATTTGACCTAATAGGTAAGGTTTGCAGTCATCAGGTAATTGAAAAAGAATTAGCGATACTGTTTCCAACTAATCCTATTTGACCTAATAGGTAAGGGTTGATAGATTATTGCAATTAAGCGGAATGTCCTATACGGATTTGTGTCCAACTAATCCTATTTGACCTAATAGGTAAGGGACTACGAAGAAGCGATCATTGCTACTGGCGGTGAGAGGTTTCCAACTAATCCTATTTGACCTAATAGGTAAGGAAAAAAATATCAATGCAGCCTCTGCGCTGCAGATGAACGTTTCCAACTAATCCTATTTGACCTAATAGGTAAGGAAAATTTCTTCGTGCATTTGAAGAAGAAATTTCTGTTTCCAACTAATCCTATTTGACCTAATAGGTAAGGAGTACCCCTTGGAAAGCCTTATCGAGAGGGGAAGACAGACCCCCAAATCGACGCACCTGCAATCCATAGGGTAAAAAGGTGGTAGTGGGGGGGCAAAAGTCCCGATACCAAAGGGTAGAACCCTGACGGGGAGAGCAATCGACACACCTCAACCAGAAAATCGGGGTTTTGGGAGTCGGGGAGAGGGTGCATCGATTTTCAGCCAAGAGTTCTTGGACAAGCTAGATGATATAGACAGTTGGGGGTGGTTGAGGAGGAGAACCTCCAATTACCAACACCCTAGAGACTGCTTCTTCGGAAATCCCATAGAAGCGTACATCATCCTCTTGAGGATTGACCCTTTCTATTACTTTAGCGTATAGTTTCCGCATCTGGTCGAGGTAAAAGGCAAAAGCTTTATCGAAATGTGTAATTAATTTTGCGCGCGGTACTTAACTTTGAACGGGATTATTTCGGCCAAAGTTTTTGAAATTTGCTCTCTTTACCATTATTCTCGTCTAGAAAACCTAGAAAATAAGCACAATCATCAGAGTCATCAGGAAAAATTGTTAACAATTCTAGGTATTGATGATTATTTTGGGGATACATTCGATGCCAAAGACGACCAATTTGATTGATACTTCCTGTCACCGAGGTTTTATAGATACTTAAATTATCCAGTTTTTGATAGGCTTTGTGAAGCCATTTGATGGCTAGGGAATCATCTTTGTCTTCAGCAATTCTTCCCCAAACCTCGACTTTTTTAGGATGCCAACTTTCTCGCCAGTTAGCACTATTATCAGGAGTTATGGGGATATTTTTTTGTAAGGACATCCATTGTTTAGCAATAGTGCGAACATCTTTGATAAAGGGATGAACATGAGTTAAATCTCTGACTTTATTATCGTTGATTAAAGAACTTTTATCCCCCCATTGCCAATGACAGCCAATTAAGGGTTTATTGGGATAATAATCCTCATAGAAAATACTATGATCTGCTCGTCGCCATGATTTACCAAATCCTCCTAATAACATGGCAAAACGAGTGAGAAAACAAATTAATTTTTTTAAGGATTCTTGCTGGTTTTCGGGGAGAGATTGGGTGATAATCCAGCGCAATTCTCCTGTTACTGTGTAGGTGGGTTCGTTGTAACCATTGGTAAAGGTTCCTAACTCTAGAGAATTGACACGAAAATCGATCGCTAGTAAACCTTGGGTTGCTTCTCTGTCAATTCCTCCAAATAGCTGATTAACTAATTTTTCGGCATTTTTAGCATCAGTTAAACCGCCAAAAATACGCAAGGCATGACCGCGAATTGCTCCTCGAAAAATATTGGGTCGAAATTCCTTTTCACCATCGAGGCTTTTAGGAGCCATTACTTGCCCTTTCAGAAAACATTTATATAAAGGTTCTTTTGAAGGTTTAATGTCTTTTGGTAAGCCGTAACCGCTACTAACACGGCATCCTAGACCAGATTCTAAAGCTCTTTCCCAGATAGTCCAAATCTCCTCCCAATCGGGTTGTTCTATTGAGGTAGAAATGCCAAATTTTAGGGTAGGTTGATAGAGAGAAATTAAAGCAAAACCACTTTCTCCACTGGGTTTTTGTCGAGTGTTTGGGGTTTTTACTTGCCATCCCTGTTGCGGGTGAACAATATCTAAAAGATTTTCCGTCCAATCATTAACGGGATAACCGCCATGGAAGCGCAAAAGACTAGGGTTATCGCTATCTTTTTCGAGGTGATAACGTTGTTTTTGTTCGGGGGTGCAAGCTTGACAAAAGGCTCCTTTCATGCTGGAACCGGGATAAAATGGTATGCCATAAGCACCCATTACAGGCCGAATTATTCCTTCATCTTGTCCCCCATTCGTGACGAATCGCCACGATATTTGATATTCTTTGGTTTTTACTTCTTGACCAAATTGGGGAGGATTTTCATCGACTCGTTCTATCCATTCCTTTACCCATTTTTGGCTATCATTTTCATCTTTTTTAGAGTCAATATATTGTAATTGCGATCGCCCTTTGGTTTGTGCGCGAAACATCAGGGGGATTTTGTCACCAATATCGGGAATATTAACCATATAATTTATCGCTCCTTTGTTCCTTTATATCTTTGAGTCCACCAAACTAAACAATCGCATAGTTGCGTTAAAACAGCGAGGGTAATTCTCTGGTCTTCTAGCTTTAATTCCCAGAGTTTTTCTGCCATTGCTTGAACAGATTCGGTATCATTTACCTGTACGGTATCGTTAGGGATAGGAATCCCCGCTTCTGCCATGGTTTCGACTAATTTATCCCAAGTTTCTTTCCAGTATTTTGCCTTATTGGGTTCCTTGGATTGTAAGCGCAGATGTTCACCCCAGAATCTTTCTAGTCCATAGGAAACGGATTCACGCATTTTAAAAGATTGATTGAGAGAATCTCGATCCCGTAGTTTGGCAGCGAGAACTAATTTCTGAGCAATGCGATCGAGATTGTATTCTTTCCAAGCCATAATATTAGATAAAATATAATTATTGATTAGCGTAGTTTAAAATAGTAACTTGGCAACGACCAAAACCGATGGATTCTAATCCTCCGAAATATAATTCTTTTTGGTTTACCGATTCTCCAAAAGGTTGCCATCCTGTTTCTTTGCCAGCAATGGGAAAAACTAAAATACTACCCACGGGTAAAGCTTCCACATTGAAAAAAGCTCCTTTTTCTGTATCCACTTTTTTCTGACCTTCTAGTAGTTTAACCCGGCTTTGTCGGTAGAGTGCCATATCGTGCAGCATGGATATATCGTTATCATCAACGACGACTAATTGAGAAGCTTTTAAATCCGCTTGCGGGGGAATCCAGGGGGAAAGCTCCTCTAAGTGTTCAATTTCGAGAAATCCTAAGTTAAAAAATAAAACTTTGCTATTGCGGTTAACTCCCTGCACTACTCGCGCTTGTAAACTAGGGGAAGCAGTATAGGGATTGGGTACTTTTGCAGAGATTCCCGTGATTTGTTTGTAGCGTTTTAATAATAGGGGAGAAGTGACCCAAACTATCGGCTGTCCGGGACAAAATACCGGCAACCAAACGAGGGAAGCATATTCAAATTTAACTTTTGCTTCGGTGGTCCCTCCGTCTTCTTGTCCTGGGATTGTTTCGTGTCCGTACCATGTACGTTTTTCATCTATATTGTTCATATCGGCACGAAAACGGCCGCGAATAGAACTACCGGGGATAATTGCTGTTTGGGTGAATTGGTCACGAAAAATGAGGTTAAGATTACCCGTTTCTTCTCCTGCGGTTGCTCCCACATGAAGGGGTGCTAAGGTTTCAAGTATGCCATAACTTTTGTGATACATTTTTTGGTAAAAGTGAGTATTTTAGATGCTTAGGGATTATTCTAAACTAGGTTAACATTAATGTCAGGATTTTCTAAGATTTTGTTAATATTTGATCGTGGTATTTAGGCTATTAGGACAGCACAAAGCTATAGGTTTAGTCTTAATCAATTGCAACACCCTTTAATAATTCATCGATTTCTTTAGCCATTTCCTCTGTGTAAGGAGTGAGAGAAGAAGGGTTTTTAAAGGCATCTTCTACCAAAAAATCTAAAAACATACGCAGCATTTTATTTTTGCTAATTTTTGAGCTTTGATTATTACCACTTTTTCAATAATCTAATAAAGCTTTTCGGGTAAATCTAGTTTTTAGTTTTGCCATAGCTATCACTTATTCTCGTCTCATTTACCCTACTCAATAATTATAGGCTTTATTTGGCAATATTTTCTAAGGGTAAGGCTAATCCGCAGCCCCAACGTTTGAGAGAAACCCCTTCGCTGGGGAACCAAGATTCCTGCCAATTTTCCCAAGATGGTAAGGGGTTTTTTAAGCGATAAACTGTTCCTGCGGGAACTGCATAACGTCCCCTAGATAAGCGCTTAACTTTATCTTTTCCTCCGAATCGATAACGATAGGTTATTGGTCTTTCGGTGTTGAGGGTTTCTAATTGCCAATCACTGGGATTGCGAGTTGATAGGCGATTTGTTCCCCAGATTGCGGCAGTAATGAGGGCAAAATATTGACCGACATCTTGATTAAATAAAGTTTGGAGATGGCTGCTTAGTTCAAGTGATTTAACTTCCACTAGATGGGATTCTCCACCAAAGCGATACCAGCCATTTTCTAGGGGTTGATTAGCTAAATAAACTAGACAAGCATCTGGATGTAACTGGACGGCATTTTCGAGGAATAATTCTCCAGTTTTTACCTTTCTTTGCTCCTCTAACAAACGCGGATGGAGATGGGGATGATATTGCCACGGAGAACCATAGGCTTTTTGAGGATTATACCATTGGTTGATAGGAATCCAACTATCTCGATCGAATTTTCCCTCAATTTGTTTACTGTCTTTCTCTTGCCATTTTTCTTGCCATGTTAAGGTGTGTTGAATTTTTCCATTGTCGTTATTTTCTTGGTCTTGAAAATAATTTGCGAGGGGTTTTTTAGCCAGATAAATAAAGGGAGTGGGGACAAAAAAGTTATCTGGTTGTTCACTGTTTGCCCAAAAAGGGCCGGCAATTTGTAAATCGCGAATATTGGTGGGATTGCTGTGAGCAAATAGTCCCGAAACTGTGGCAGCAGTGGGGGGAAAACGATTTCCTGAACGTCCAACTAGATTTTCTGGAGACAGAAACGGACCGGCGCTACCGTAGAGAAATCCCAAAGGTTTAATTATGATCAGATATTGCAACATTTTTCTATGTTTAGGTGAGATGATTGACCACTTTTGAGAGGTTAATTACCCAGTTATTTTTATCTTGGTGAGAGGTGGTATCGATGGGTATATTTTGATTAAAATAAAGGTTAAAAACTGCATTGGCAATATCGTGATTATCATCGGTAAAAGCGCGGCGATTTTCTAAAGTTGCTATATCATTATAGAAATGTGTCCAGTTTTTTCCTTCACTGCGATCGCAATAACTATCGAGGATATCTTTTAAGTTTTCCCAGGGACAAACCCACTCTAAATAGTTACCACTGTTAAAAAGAATTCGCACCGCGAGACGATTTTTACCTTGATTTTTAGCGGATTTTTCTGCTTCTCGACATTGTTGCAATATGTCACGCTGAGGAACTCCTGAAGCTGCCCAAACAAAACCGACGCTAACAGTTATATCCTGAGAATAACCGTGTTTTGGCCAGATTTCTCGATGAAATTGATCAAACCAATATAGACAATCTTGTAGGGTTAATTTTGGTTCGGATTTTTGTGAAAACAAAACCCCTAGAAAGTCATCTCCTCCCGCATAAATAATGCGACCAAAGTTAAGATAATTTTCTAGTTCTTCTCCCCATTGTCGCATTCTTTGACTAAATTCTTTTCTTGAGGATATGGACAGATTTTTTAGGTAATTTCCCATCCCGTCACCGTCCCCTTGAAACCATCCTGTATAGGATTTTTCCTCGTAGCGATTTAGTTCCACAAATTTTTTAGGAAGTTCTAGGTTTAAAGGCTTGCCAATATCATATAATGTAATCATTCTTTTGACTAATTCGGGAATGCTAAGACGTTCGGTTTCATCGAGGATAGCATTAGAAAGTTTTTGACTTAATTGCTGATAAAATTCAGTGATTTGCTGATTTTGTTGGGAAATACTAGAATATAAAGGATGGGTTTGATCCGTCATTCCATACCAAACAATGGCATCGGAACCCGATAAGCTAGAACTTTCTCCTTGCCAATTAATTCCCGTCCAATCTCGTTGATATTTTTTCTGTTGCAGACTTTTAAACGCACAATCGATCGAGTCCTCTTGCGCCCAGAAGAATTCCCAAGTATGATTAATCCATAGGTTCCATTCTCGTCGCCAAGTATAATTGTATTGTGGTAAATTTTGTTCAATCCAAACCCGACACTTATTAACCACTTTTTGCCATGCGTCATTGAAGACTTGTTCGGCCTCTTTTTTGGGAAAATTACCCGCGATTAAGATTTGGTTGGGAGTTCCTCTTTTAACGTCAATTAAAGCCGGAGAAATAAGGCTACATTCAGGATATTTATCCGCTGCCTGACAGATAGCATCGGCAAGATAGGATAATAAAAAAGAACCACCGTATAAGTCCCTTAGTTTACGCGATTTTTCGATGAATCCTTGCACAGGAGCAAAGGTAATTACAGTATAGTTCATTTTATCTTTATTGTCCTCGATAAAGTTTAAATTCCTGAAGATTAATAAGATTTCTGTAGGTAGAATTGTCGTATTGAGTTAGGAGAATTGGCCAGTATTGTTGAACGGCCATTCCGACAAGTATTCCCAAAGTTATAGGCATGGAATAAACTAGCTTAATCTCTTGATAGTTTTTTTGTTGAGCGATATTGATAGTTTTAAAGATTTCTCTAGAATATTGTAGCCAATCTTCATTTTTTTCAATTGTACCACTGCCTTTACTTTTCAGATAAATTAAATCGCCGTAGTTTTCAATACTCTCATCATTAAGATTAATTTTATGGGAAGAAACATCGATGGCTATAGTTACTCTGTCTTGACCTTTTTCGGTGACAACACGCTCAAATTTTTCGTATTCCTTAATATCTTCTTTGAGTTTGCGATCGCTAATTTCCACCACAGGATAATAACTATCAGAAGATTTATTATATTGAAAGATTTTTACTCCTTCGGTAGCGAGAATAGTGCCGACCATAATAGCGACGCTAATCGGACCGATATAGGCAAGATAAATAATAGTATTTTGGGGAGTTTTTTTCTTAAGTTTCTCTAGATTATAGCGGAGTATTTGCAGAAAAGCTTTCAGCATTTCTTGATCATAAATATCACAGGAGTAGTTAAAAATTAAATCTGTTTCGCTAATATTGAGATACTGGTCAAGATTATTTTGATGATCTTTGTATTTATTTTCTGTTTCGATGATATTAAAAAGCGATTGCAGAGCCTTATTACTATCGGCAGGATTAGCAATTTTAATCACTATCGGTAGAGGAATCGCCTGATGTTTATAGAGGTCGTATTTCTGAGATTCTAGCCAGATACCGATGATAACTAGAGCCAAAGTAATTAGAAAAATTAGATAATATCCCTGGCCAAATTGATCGGCAATTAGTGCCAAAATAGCGGCGATGGCTAATGCTGCATTGGTGAGGGGATTAAAGATAATATTATAGGGATATTGACGCAGATTACCCAGGACATTTTTAAGAGATTTCAGCATAATTTTACTAGAGATTTAGGGCATAATATCGAGAAGACACAGAGACAATTCGGGAAAAACTGCCGAACTAATGCGCTCATAAAGACGATATAATTTTTGTTGATATTCATCACCTTCTAGCTGACAAATAGTCAAAGTAGGCTGTTTGGGTTTACCGATAAAAGAGATGCCACCCAATCCACGAAAATCGACAATCCAATATTCAGCAATACCTAAAGATGAGTATTCTTCAACTTTGCGTGCATAATCATCTTGCCAATTACTACTAACCACTTCTACCACTAATTTAATTGCTGGGGAGCTAGTTAAAATTGCTTGTTTTTCCCAGAGAGGTTCGGTGCTAAAGTCCACTTCATCCAAAATGATGACATCGGGACGTAAAGCAGTAGCTTGACCCGATTCTGGACGGAGCAAACAGTTTTTAGGAATTGTCCAGGGTAGATGTAATCGAAAAATTTCTCCCCACAGTCTTCCTGCGATTTTTCCCGCTACGGATTCCTGAGGTCCAGTGGGTTCCAAGTCTCGCAACTCCCCGTCAATTAATTGATAGCGTGGGTCATCTCCATACTGGTTTAAAAAGTCTTCAAAAGTGAATAATTTAGGAGATAGGTAGGTCATGATTTTTATCGGATTAGACCTAAAGCTTGTTGTTGTTATCCATGATACTGATTGCTCGCCAGAATCGGGGGATTTTGGGGGTTAAAAAATCCTTAAAAAAAACTCCCACCCCTGCTACCCTCCCTAATCAGTAGCTAGACAATTAATTACAGATAATTACTTAAGCAAAATTAATTACACATCCAGAGGCGGAAACTGTACGCTAAAGTAGTAGAAAGGGTCAATCCTCAAGAGGATGATGTGCGCTTCTATGGGATTTCCGAAGAAGCTGTCTCTAGATTGTTGGTGATGGGAGGTTCTCCTCCTCAACTACCCCCAAATCTCTACATCATCTAGCTTGTCCCCTAACTCTTGACTGAAAATCGATGCACCCTCTCCCCGACCTAAAACCCCGATTCTCTGGTTAGATGTGTCGATTGCTCTCCCAGTCAGGGTTCTACCCTTTGGTATCGGGACTTTTACCCCCCCCAGGACCACCTTTTTGGAGATGCGTCGATTTGGGGGTCTGTCTTCCCCTCTCGATGAGACTTTCCAAGGGGTACTCCTTACCTATTAGGTCAAATAGGATTAGTTGGAAACTTGACCGCTTCCTTGACTAAAGCTTCGGTGGGAACCTTACCGTTACCGTACCTATTAGGTCAAATAGGATTAGTTGGAAACGTTTCGTACCATTTTAGCTTAAATTCTTGCGGTTCCCTTACCTATTAGGTCAAATAGGATTAGTTGGAAACGTTGTCCCACACGACATCCATAAAAGCAAGTATCAAACCTTACCTATTAGGTCAAATAGGATTAGTTGGAAACTCCGTAAAACCTGGAAAATTAATATTTTCCTCGACACCTTACCTATTAGGTCAAATAGGATTAGTTGGAAACTTGTATTCTCTAGCTTGTGATAATAAGATGTATCTACCTTACCTATTAGGTCAAATAGGATTAGTTGGAAACTTAGTTTTATTGGTTTGTCTCCAAACGGATTTTCTACCTTACCTATTAGGTCAAATAGGATTAGTTGGAAACTTTTCTAAAAATTTACCAATCTTAAAACTATCTTCTCCTTACCTATTAGGTCAAATAGGATTAGTTGGAAACTCCCCAGGGTCCCCTTTATCCCCTTTTGGTCCTTGACCTTACCTATTAGGTCAAATAGGATTAGTTGGAAACCCAATGTCATCTTAAGGCCTTTGCCTTGGACAGCGCCTTACCTATTAGGTCAAATAGGATTAGTTGGAAACTTGCCATTCAGCATCAAACCCGCTTTCGTCCAGATGTGAAACCTTACCTATTAGGTCAAATAGGATTAGTTGGAAACAAGCCGCAGCCGTAGCCGCTACAGAGGTCGAGTTGGGCCTTACCTATTAGGTCAAATAGGATTAGTTGGAAACGCAGGATAGACGATTAAAGGATCCCGCAGTAGTTGGGTGGCCTTACCTATTAGGTCAAATAGGATTAGTTGGAAACCATTAAGATTGAAAGCCTCGACTATTACCCTCTGGACACGGGGATCCTTACCTATTAGGTCAAATAGGATTAGTTGGAAACCATTTGACGTCGCAGCCGATAGCGTTCGCAATGGCACCTTACCTATTAGGTCAAATAGGATTAGTTGGAAACTAAAAAAGTAGGGCTAATTCATGAATTAGCCCTACTCTTACTGCTTGCCTATTAGGTTAAATAGGATTAGTTGGAAACTAGAAAAAGGGTTTCTTTATAAACCCTTTTTCTAATAAATTGTGTCAAATAAACAAGATAAAAAATGTTAAATATATCTTGACAAAAATCGATAAAAATGCTAATTAAATTACGAACAGCTTAATATGTCCCGTGGGAAACAGTGGGACAAAAGCGAGCGGAAGACCGCCAAAAATGCCTCTTAGCTTAACTACTATAAGAATTCATCTTTCTATCGTATTGAGGACGACAGGGACTACCCCAAGCGACCTTTTGAGCGGGAATATCGGCAAATACGCTGCTTCTTGCCCCAATAACAACATTAGAGCCAATTTTTACCCCCGGAGCCAAAAAACAATCGGCTGCGATCCATGTACCATTACCGATGAGGATGGGAGTGGTTTTTAAGCCAAAAGAGCGATCGCCGGGATCGTGACTGCCAGTGCAAAGATAGCATTTTTGAGAAATCACACAATGACTGCCGATGGTAACATTATCTAAACTATAAATCACCACATCATCGCCAATCCAAGTATAATCGCCGATCGCCACTTTCCAAGGATAAGTCACCCTTACCGTCGGGCGAATTTTCACCCCAAGGCCGATTTTAGCCCCAAATAGCCGCAAAACAGCGCAGCGAAAGCTATCCATCTGGTGCAAACTGAGGGGAAAAAGAATTCCCTGTACTAACCACCAAAGTAGGATAATTGGATTAGAACGACCGCGATCAAACCAAGATTGATCGTAGGTACGCAGATCTAGCCATGCTTCCTCATCGGTGCGGATTTCTGGGGACATAGGACTTATTTAATCATTTCTACCGGTTGAGGTTCCGAGGGTTTAATCGGGGGATTAACATGGGTATTAACGTTTAATTTACCGCCAAATCTCCGTAATTCGTACAATTTAACCCCAATTTGGTATTCATACTGACTCAAAAGACGACCGTAGATATAACCAGCTTTGCCATCCAAGAAACCGAGACGGATAACATAAAAGAGAATAAAGCGCAGCAGCGGTTTAAAGGGCAATTTTACCCAAATTTTCTTTAAAAAACGTTTTCTCTGCACCGCATCACCGAAGAGGTGCGCTCCGATCGTGCCGCTTTCGTCATTACCCGTGAGAATATTGTAATAAACCCGGGCCTCCCAGTTGGAATAACGATTATGTCTTTCTAACCAATGATAGATATCGCGGAAATCGATGTGCAGCATATCATTTTTTAGATAGCCCACCTTGCCATTAAGGATAACGTGTTCGTGAACTTCGTTATCTCCCGTGTTGGGTATATCTTCCGTGTTTAAATTCTCATATCTACCCGACTTATGTTTAAATAAACGCAAATTCCAGTCGGGATACTTGCCACCATAACGAATCCATTGTCCGAGGAAGAAAACGCGACGATTGAGATAATAACCGTTATAGTTGGAATCTTGGATCACGGTGGCGATTTCGTCCCATAGTTCGGGGGTGATTCTCTCATCACAATCGACGATTAATACCCATTCGTTGCGAAAAGGCAGGTTATCAAGGGACCAGTTTTTCTTTTTCGGCCAACGACCATTAAAATAAAATTGGACTACATTAGCCCCATAGTTGGTAGATATTTCGATCGAGCGATCGATACTTTGGGAATCGACGACAAACACTTCATCAGCCCTAGCAACACTCTCTAAACAAGCGGGAAGGTTAGATTCCTCGTCTTTGGCGGGAATTAACACCGAAACGGGAATTTTTTCTGATTGACTAAACATTGGTACACTGTGGCTAGGTAGAGTGTTCGCACCTTTCCTTAAAACCCTCCGTCACTCAGAAAGCGAGAACTAGGACTTAAGATTTTTTTCAATCATACTATACCTTATTTGGTTTTTAAGTCATTCTCCTGCTTTTCTCCCTAAATTGCTAACTGCGAAATAGACGACTATACTGGGTTTCGTGGTTCATACTGGCAAAACTTAGCCCCCAACTCCAACTGGTCAGGTTTTCATCGGCTAAACTGATAATATCTGCTGTTGCTGTTAATAAACTGGGCTGTAAACCGATCAGAAGCGCTTGTCCTAGGGTTTGTCCAAGGGGAATTAAACGCAGTCCTGCATTGATTAAATTACTTGCCCAACTGTGTAAATAGCCTAAAACCGCTAATTCTTCCCCAATTTGCCAATGACTTGCCCCGATCGCAAAGGCGGTGGCATAATTAGCCTGTTCCGGTAGATTATCTCTGTCTGGTGCTAACTCCCGCAATAGGTTTAACAGCGATCGCCCCATTTGCCAGCTTTGTTGTCTTAATTCGGCCGTTTCCCGCGTTGCCGATAACCAATTGTCCCAATAATTAAGTTTTGTAAAATCTTCTTGACAAAAACAACGATATACCCTTAGCAAAACAGCCGCTTCTAAGCGAATCGAGCCTTGACAAAGCGATCGCTCTAACCAATCATTCAAGGTGGCACTATTGGAGATAATCCCCTTTTCGACGAGGGTTTCTAGCCCTTCGGAATAACTATAGGCCCCCACGGGTAAAATGGGACTAGCCAATTGTAATAAACACAAAAGTTCTTTTTGATCGAGCATAGAAAACCGAGAAAATTGTCCTTATCAATTATCCATTCATCTGTTTAACCAGATGTAAAATTTCAGGAAGAATCAGTTTTTCTAGGGCTAATTTAACGGCATTAGTGGAACCAGGGAGAGAAAAGACCAATAGGTTTTGATAAACCCCAGCTATTGCCCTCGATGCCATGGCACGGGAGCCGATTTCCTGATAACTGAGATAACGAAATAATTCGCCAAAACCGGGCAAAGTAATCCTTAATAAAGGTACTAAAGCATCGTAGGTAGTGTCTCTGGGAGCAATACCCGTCCCCCCATTAAGAATTAAGACTTTTATCTGATTTTGATTGCTAATCTCTGGTAAAATTGCTTGAATTTGTAAGGGTTCATCGGGGATAATTAAGTATAGGCCGATATCGTGACCCGATCGAGTTAGTAACTCTTGAATTATTTGGCCACTTCTATCCGTCTCTGGGGTACGAGTATCGCTCACCGTGACTACGGCACAGGTAAGGTGAAGGGGGGTGGTGTCGGGATGGGGAATAAAGGTCATAATTAGGGTTTGCGGCAAAAAGTTTTTCTTGGGTGTAGGGTGTAGGGTGTAGGGTTTTACCGATTTTGAGGTAGTCAATTACCTAATTTTCAGGGAAAAAGTAGCTGAATTTTCCCCCCGATCACTCCCATATCGGATACTTTTTGATTGACAAAAAGTCTAAAAGTCTTATCCAACAAGGTTTTTAGATTTATTCAGCCAGCCCTAATTAACGATATGCTGAGAGTTGGAGAAAAACAAGCATTAAGAACAAATGTATGTACTGACCGGCCAGTGCAGTCACCCTGAAATAAAAAACTTAACTTTGGCAAGTATTGCCGATTTTTGCTGGTTTTTGCAACCTTTTCGCTGGTAATGACGACAAAGTAAAGGGAACTTCTAGAGAACAGATTATCCCAAAATAACAAAATCGAGATTATCATCTAAGTTGGTATAGATTATGACTGGAATTATGAGTCAACTCAGTCCCCTACAAGCCGAACAAATCAAGGAAATCGGGACTTATTTACGTCAAAAACGAGAAGAAAGCTGCCTGAGCATAGACGATATCGCCGCCGTGACGATGATTAGATTGCCAATGCTAGAAGCGTTGGAAACGGGGAATTGGGAGAAATTACCAGAATTAATTTATGTCAAGGGATTTATCAAACGCTACGGTGATGCCCTAAAAATTGATGGTAAAGCTTTAGCCGATCGCTTGTCTCCTAGTGCGGAACAATTAGCCCAAGAGGTAACTATCCCGAAAACACTGCCCACAAAAGCTACCCCCATCTCCAAGGCTGAACCGGCTGCCCCAAAAGCGGAACGAGTGAAACCAGAAAACCCGGCCCCAGAAACTAGCCCCCAACCAGCTAAATCGACCTTTTTCGGGATATATCTCTGGTTAGGCTTACTGGCGGGCATATTTTGTGGTATTGGCTATCTTTTCCTCCGTCCCCCTCTCTCTAATCCCCCTGCCCTTACTCCCTCTCCTTCCCCCGTGGGTTCCCTCGCACCGGTAGTCCCTCCTGCGCTGGTAGCCTCTCCTTCCCCTTCTCCTCCGCCAAAAGTTCCCCTCTCAGCCGAAGTAACTATTGAACAGGCCACTTGGGTAAGGGTAATTGCCGATGGCAAAAAAGTCCACGAAGGCAATCTCCAACCCGGGACCAAACGAACTTGGACAGCCCAAAAGAGTTTAAATATTCGATCGGGCAATGCTGGTGCTGTTAAAATCTCTCTTAACGACAACCCTGCCCAATTAATGGGTAAAGCTGACCAAATCGGCGAAATCACCCTCACTGCACCCCCTCTCAGTGATCAGTAAACAGTAATCAGTGAACTAAAAACTCACATCTGAAAACTGAAAACTGAAAACTGATAACTGATAACTGATAACTGATAACTGATTAGGCTGCATCATCCCAGATGGGGGTAAGGGTTTGATAATCGTAGCGGGAAGCGTTGGGATGACAGGTGACACAGGTGGTGTGACCGAGAGGAGTGGGTAAATTGACCCTAGGGTGCAAAACCTTTAAATAACTGGACTGTTCAATTAGGAGGGGAACAAAAGTAGTCTCCCTAAGAGGGCGGGAAGAATAACTGAGATAATCCCAGATAAGACGCTGAGTAATGCCGACAATTGGTTTTAAACGGATACCATAGTGAGAATTAGGATTTTCTAGGATTTTTTTCCAAGTTTGACTCGGTAGGATGCTGGGAGGAATGGCAATATGGCAGGTGGCACAATTTTCTAGATAGGTTTGCTCTCCAATTTGATAACGATTTAGCAATGTATCCGAGGAGGGAGATTGGGCGATCGCTGGTTGTTGAAGTAGCGAAGCCAGTAGAATACCCCCTAGAATACTGAGGAGAAAGAGGATCAGAAAAAAAATCGATTTCACTTGACCGCTGGAAGGCATGACTGGGATGACGAGTAATTGAACACAATTTTGACACTCTCGCCATCACAAGGCCAAGCTGTGTGATGGGAGATTCTTGCTTCACAGAAACCTGCTTTTTGAGACGAATCCCAAGGAGTCTTACAGTCTCTCCACAAGTTTAAACTCCTGACTGCCCATCAGTATTTGGGAGCTTCTGGTTTATGTGTGGAAACGAGGTCTATACTGATATTTTCTAGTTTCTTCTGCGGCTCGACTGAGCATCGCCGAACGTTAAAATAGCCCTAAAAGTCTTGCTTGATAGGTATTTCACGGTTTCATAAGCAAAAATTAAGTAGGTAGGCGTTAAAAATTATCAGATGCCCCCCTTATCAAGGGGGGACTAAGGGGGGATCGGCACCCCCCTTATCAAGGGGGGACTAAGGGGGGATCGGCACCCCCCTTATCAAGGGGGGACTAAGGGGGGATCAGAGGCAAAATCCATTTTTAATTTAATTATAACCAGCTACTTATAACACAAAGTCGAGAAGAGCCTCTTAACTTTTTTTGTATCAAAATTACTTGAACGGGAGCATTAAAAGGGGGGAATTAATCCCCCCCATCAATTTAGACAAAGAAACTATTGACTGGAATAGTGCCGAGCGCCGGTAAATTACCCGTTAACCCAGTCAGATTAATCACCAAATCATTAGCACTTTGGAAGCCTGCTGTACCGTCGTTGATAATTAGGTAAGTAGAAGAACTATTGTCCCGCACTAAAGCAGCACTGTTCATCCCGAGAGCTTGATTTCCGGCTGTTGCCCCATTAGCATCGGTAAAGATGTTAGTAACAATGGTGTTAATATTGGTCGTGGTGCTATTTGTTGCCCGGGTAAAAGCGCCCGGGGCATTAATTGCCAGATTGACAAGGCATTACCCGTGCCATTAAGATTACCAGTACCAGTGAGGACGAGATTTTCCACGTTGTCAGGAAGGGTATAGGAAATGGAAACTCGCAGTGAAACACCTCGTGAAACTTGGCTGCAACCGATTGTCGCTCTTCTGGGAGAAGGGGAATTCGCCGAGGCTTATGCTTTGGCTGCATACTTTCCTAACACTCGCAATAGGCAACTTGTACAATTTGCTGCGTTACTGGGACAAAATAAGTTTAGTGAAGCTGATACTCTCTTAAAGAAATTTGCTGCTGAAACTCAAAGCCTTGTGGCTGATTTTGCCACTATTATGAGCCAAGTCGATTTGAATTTCCTTGAGACAGCTTATAAAGCTATTAAGGATCAATATTTCGAGTTAGCTGATTTCTGTATTCAATTTCAACTGCTCACTCATCCAGAAACAAGCTTATCAGTAATCGGTGACTTACTTCAGCTTGCTCGACAAATGTTAGTTGCTGGCAATTTTGAGTGCGGTGAAACCTATCTAGAAATGGCGATCAAACTAGATAATTCTCCTAAAAAGCTTATTCTAAAGCTTATTCTTCAGTGCATAAAAGTTCTTCGGATGATAAATAAGCCAAAAGTAAGCCGAAGTAGGATTGTTTACCTGATGAAGAGCGTTCCTCTATCTGCTAAGTTGCCTTTGCCTAAAACTAGCCAGACAGTTATTCCGTTGCTGCTTGATTGGGAAGAGAAAGAAGAGAAAGAAGAGAAAAAATTTAAAATTATACGCCACACTCGAATCGAATTCCCATCAGGATGTGTTCTTGAACAAAAAGTTGATTTAAAGATTCAGCTAACTCAAGAGATTCCAAAATTTACTCGTGTTCAAGAAAAAATTTTGCTTACAGTAGGACGTAATACTAAGCACGTTAAACTAAATGTCAAGGTTACTGCTCCAGCATTTGCCATAAGACCTTATCAGCAGCAGTTGACTGTTCCAGTTAAAGGCGATTCCAACGAAGTGATTTTTACCCTTGTTCCTCTTGAAAGAGGTGAGCAAGTTATTGAGATTGAGTTTTTCAGAGGAGCAACAAGAGTTGGGTATGTAATCGTTCAAACTAATGTAAGTTCCTACTGGTATCGTGAAAAATCGCCAAAAGTTTTATCAATGGAAGACCCAATTGATGGTCTCAAAAACTTAGAAAGTATGACGGTTAATCCCGATAAACATACACTTAATGTTACTTGGATTGAGAGAGAAAGTAAATTACTCTATACCATTTTCCCAGCGAATCGCTTAGGCGAGTGGAAGAAAACAATTCCTAATATTCAGCAACAAATTGAAGAGGAAGACCATGCCAATTAAAGTATATGCCACAGCCGTTGATCCAGCTTCAGTTAGTAGCTTACAAACTGAGGATGAGGAAATCCTGACTACTTTGGGACCACAAGAGGAAACCGTCGCAGTTCAGTTGCAAGAACTCTTTGAATCTGTCATGGAAGCTCTTTCTAGTAAGGTAGATGTAGAAAGTCAGTTGACTGTTGAAATTAATGGTTCAGTCAGCCTAAAGGCGAAGGGAGAACTCAAATATCTGTTTTTCAACATTGGAGCAGAAACAGCCAATACAAACACGATGAAAGTTACCCTATCTACAACTTTGCAGCCAAAAATACAGAAAACGAAGTAAATGTCCACCATTAAAACAAAAAGCCAGAGGTCGGTATCCGGTCTCTCAAAGAAAACGGGTTTCTCAAAGAGTTTCTCAAAGAAAACCGTTTTCTAGATATTGATTTTTGCCAAAGACTGCTTAAATTCTGCGAGAGAATTAGCGGTAGCTGCTAATTTTAGTAGCTCTTCTAAGATAGTAGGGTTAGTCATTTTGCCGATTATCTCTTCAATTTCTGAAGAAATCTGTCCAAAGCGCACGGTTAAAACTGTTTTTATGTCATCGCGGCTTTTTTCTAACGCTCCAATTTCCTTACCAATTTCCTTACCGCGTTCGATTCCTCGTAACTCCATATTACTTACTAAAGGCATGGTTCTTTCCTCCTCAAATTGTTTAATTTTACTCTCTAAACTTGACTGTAATTCAGGGGATAAAGTCATCATATTGTCGATGATTTCAAACAGTTTACTAAGTAAGGTAGGTATTCCCCACACTACTTATTTATGATGATACTAAAAGACTTCCTACACTCCTCAAAAGAATTTACTATAAGTGCGGCTTTTAACATCTCTTCTAAAACCGAAATAACTGAAGCATCATTGAGACATTGTCCAATATCTCCAGGGAT
>NZ_JAPZSS010000310.1:0-2980 GCF_027532015.1 Microcystis sp. LE19-131.1A
GCAAAGGGAGAGAATTCTTGTCCATTAAGAAATGTTACAAATTACATGGGTACATTAAGAAAAGTTAAGGGGGTGCATCCATTGATGGATAAGGGTTTTCAGCTATTGTGGTATATATGTATGGGGGAAGTTCAGTTATTAGAGTCAGTTGTTTCAGCCAAATTATCCCCAGCTTGGTCATTCTCAACTTTACGCCGGCCGATTACCGTTAAAGCGGCCTGAACTGGAATACTCACGGAAGGGAGCTTTTCTGGGGCCTTCTGTCTTTCCTCTGGCTTCAGTTGTTGAATATTCGAGGGAATGGGGGAATTTTTACGAATGTAGGAAGTCAGCACTTCCATAATTGTCCATTGATCCTTGGGAGAATCTTTGGCAATTCGCTCTAGGGAATAAATGCCGCCAATTACCACCTCCTCTTTATTATTACCGATTTGCTCGACAGCTTTCGAGAAGCGCTCGGTAATCAGACGTTGCTGAGTCAGTTGCATTTCCGCTTGAGAATTGAAATAATTGACAATAAGCCCAATTCCTGCCAAAAGGGTAGCAATTAATCCCAGGGCAGAAATAATCGTTTTGACCACATCAATGGCAAAGGTGCGGCTGTCTTTGTCTTCACGGGCAAAAAGCCCCGGTATTTGCTGAAATAGCCAGAAGGGAAAGATTAGCAGTTTCCAAGCAACTCTGACAAGAGACTGGAGCGATAGCAACAATCTTTTAATTAGCCTTTTTCCCCCGCGATAGGGTATCTTTAGATTCCAAGCAAAAATCGCTCTGGGATGTTGGCTAAAATATTCTTTCGCTTGCTGCCAGTCATCTATCTCATTGCCTTCTTTACCCGATGCCAGCCGTTTTTGATAAAACTGGTGAGCTTTAATCTGGTGCAATTCTAAAGGAATTCGTGGTGATTTTTTCGGAACCATGCAGCGTTTTCCCCGCCAATAGATGGATTTTGCCAAGGGACTGAGGGACTGACAAAACTGTTTTCGAGGTTGGTTGAAAAGAAGTAAGTAGGTAGGCGTTAAAAGTTGTCAGATGCCCCCCTTATTAAGGGGGGATCCCCCCGCCTATCGGCACCCCCCTTATCAAGGGGGGCAGGGGGGATCCCCCCGCCTATCGGCACCCCCCTTATCAAGGGGGGCAGGGGGGATCGAACCTAAAATCCATTTTTAATTTAATTATAACCAGCTACTTACAATCCAACCATTAAAGTTTATCTGTTAATCGAGTAATCGGCTCTCTCGGCTGCTGTGTGATCAACAGGATCGATCATCGAGATTGTCGGTATAGACTAGAGCCTAACGTCAACCTTTGATCAAGCTGTTGGGATACAATCCAGCAAGGACAAGAGAGCCTGTTTAGAGAATCGATCGCTTTAAGTGGTGTACTCGGCGTTAATTTTGACGTAATCGTAACTAAGATCGCAACCCCAGGCCGTACCTGTTCCCGAACCGTTACCGATACAGATAGACATTAAAACGGTATCTTCTCGTAAATAAGCCCCGCTTGCTGCCGCTTTCAGGTAATTACTGGCACTAGCTCGATCGAACGCCAGAGGTTGACCATTTTCCATCATCACGAAGTCGCCTAACTTAATTTGCAGGTCTTCTTGATGGAAGACAACCCCGGCCCGGCCCGCGGCCGCCGCAATTCGTCCCCAGTTAGGATCTCGACCGAAAACCGCCGATTTTACCAAGGAAGAACCGGCAATGGTGCGAGCAATCTGACGAGCGGACTGATCATCGGCCGCCCCCGAAACCCGCACTTCTATTAAACAGGTGGCTCCTTCCCCATCCCGGGCGATCGCTTTGGCCAAGTATTGACAAACTTCCGTTAACATGGCCTCTAACTTTTGGGCATCCCGGCCCATTTCTGTGATCGCCGTGGTGCGCGATTGACCATTAGCCAAGGCGATCAGACTGTCATTGGTACTGGTGTCCCCATCCACCGTAATCTGATTAAAACTTTTATTAGCCGCCCGACTTAACATACTTTGCCAGAGAACCGTCGATACTGCGGCATCACAGGTAATAAAGGAGAGCATCGTCGCCATATTCGGGTGAATCATCCCCGATCCCTTGGCAATTCCCCCAATTGTGACCGGACGACCATCGATGGTGGTTTGCAAGGCGATCGATTTGGGGACTAGATCCGTGGTCATAATCGCCCGGGCCGTGCTTTCGCCGCCATTTTCCGACAATAAACCTGCTAAGGTCGGTAAAGCGGCGGTTAACGCATCCATGCGAATCCGTTGCCCGATCACTCCCGTAGAAGCCAGCAAAATTGCATCGGCGGGAATCCCTAAAACTTGGCTCAAGGCGGCGGCACTATCGAGAGCGTCTTGCCATCCGGCTTCCCCCGTGGCGGCGTTTGCTTGGCCGGCATTACACAAAATCGCCCTGGCGCTGGCTTTAGTTTGTAGGCGTTGACGGCAATAATCGACGCAAGCGGCCCGCACTTGACTGGTGGTAAAGACTCCGGCGGCGATCGCTTCTGTTTCCGAGACAATTAGGGCTAAATCGGGCAAACCGGACGGTTTTAGCCCCGCGGCCATCCCTGCGGATTTAAATCCTTTTGGGGCCGTGATCCCCCCCTCTATTTCCTGCCAATCGGCCATTTTCTCCCGTCTCCTACTCAAATTCGACACTCGATTATAGCAAGTAAAAAGCCAAAAATTAGCAAAGGGTTTGACCGTTTCGGGTTGGGGAGAGGGTGAAAAAGCTGATAAGTAGCTGGTTATAATTAAATTAAAAATGGATTTTAAATTCGATCCCCCCTGCCCCCCTTGATAAGGGGGGTGACGATAGGTGGGGGGATCCCCCTTAATAAAGGGGTGCCGATCCGGGAGCATCCCACTTTTGCAATAAGCAATTGTACTTAGATGCGAAATACTTATATGGCAAGCCTTTTCGGGAGTTCATAGATTTTCAACGGTTCTCTAAATTGTGTGATTGGAACCAGAATCGTTACTACAAAAGCCTTC
>NZ_JAPZSS010000220.1:0-19121 GCF_027532015.1 Microcystis sp. LE19-131.1A
TTAAATATTGGAAGAAAGGTAGTCGGAGAGGCCGCCTTTAGCGGGAATCCGATAGAGAGGTTCGTAGTTAACCCAGTACGGGTCAAAGCGTACAAAGCTAATTCTAGATGCAATATTTGCGTACAGAATTAGTAACTATTAATTCCCTTTTTCGAGAAAGTGAATACAATGGGTGGAAAGCGCGTTAAAAAGGTCCTATGAATCGACAAAGACGGCAAAAATCAAGACAATTTTCTCCCCCCAGATATTCTATCTTTCCCTGGGAGCAATGGCGATGGGGAGTGACTTCTTTGGTGATTAGTTTAGTCTTGTCCCTACTGATTTTAAAACTGAATACCTCTAGTCTCTCCACTGCCACCATAGATATTTTAAATCCCTCCACGGTGGGGGAGAATTTGGCCGGTAAGAGCCTAGATGAGTTAGAAAAGCAGAAAATCGCCGAATTTTTGCAAATTACCTCGCCAGAAACCCTCTTAACCCTCGATCGCACCCCTTTGTTTATTCTCCACGACACAGCTTGGAGTATGACTGCGGGTAACATCGAAGAACAGAAAAAATATGCTCGCGGTCCGATGAAATTGGGTCCCAATGTTTACATCCCCCGCAAACAGAATTCCAAGGATAGAGATATTTTAGACTCGATCGCCCGGCCTTTTTTTGAACGTCACCGTCCCACAGCCACTTTTTATGAACAAGCAGCCGAAATGCTGCCCGCAGACACCAGAGATCAATTAGTGCGTCAACTGTGGCAACTTACCCCAGAAACTATCCGCGTCAAGGGTTTTGCAATTGCTTTAGAGGGTGTTCCCTTGAGTACGCGATCGGCCCCTGAGTTAGAAAAAAGGGCGAGAATTTGGTTAAATACGCCTTCAGAAGCCGTCTTTAAGCGTTTAGTCAAAGAATATCCCACAAATTACTTTGATGGGGCAAAAACTACCGCATTATGGGCAACAGAAGCGATTTGTCAGCAGCTATCTCACCCCAATTGCGATCGCTTGCAGCCGGTTTTTGCCGAAAGAAATCGTCGGGTTATCTCCAGCGTTAACATTGAACTGGTACAAGCGCCGGGATCCCACTGTTTGACCAAAGGACGCTTGCAAACCCTCCCCGGTTACAGCGATTTTCAATACCAACAAACGGCGAAATATTATCTCCTCGCAGCCTTACAAACGGGACAACTACCGCAAATTGTCAGCCATTTTGCCGTCGATAGTTTTCTGATTAATCAAGGAAAATATCCCCATTGTGACCCCCGGGGTTTTGATCTACAACGTCTCTACAATCTCATCAGTGAAGCTTTGGATTATGACCCCGGCACTGTTTATGGTATCGTCCCTCGTTACGGCACAAATATTATAGCTGGTGATAATATTTGGTGGCATAATCGAGTTTTTGATGCGGCCAATTTACCCACAACTTTAAATTAGACCTGATCATTTAGAAATATCCACTTCTCCCAAAGCTTCTAGATAGGTAATCGCCGCTTCTAAAGGAGAATCGTAGCTATAGGAAAACTCCTCAAACCAGCGTCCTTCCTCCGATTTGGCATCCAATTTATCTAACCATTGCTTTGCCTTTCTAGTTAAAGCTTCTCGCTTACGCTGCTGTTTTAATGCCGACGCTTTTTCTTTTTCCGCTGCCTCCTGTTGTTCCCTTTCTTGGTTTTCTAAGGCTAAAGCTTTTAAAAGCGCATCGGTAGAAGAATCGCCGGCATAATTAACCTTAAATTCGGCTGGGAAACGCTCTTTTTCTTGGCGAGAAGAAGAGGACGGCATCGGTTTTTCCCGATCCCGTTTCTGGTATTCTGCCTTCATTTGTGCCAGTAAATCTTCTATTTCTCCCATAATGGTCAAGTTAGAAAGTAAAAAGTTAAAAAGATAATTGCTCTGATTGCCTCTGCCTTAATAAGTAGTCATGCAAAATAAATTTCCTAGTGAAGACAGGCAAGAGGCAATAGGCAAGAGGCAAAAGCTTTATCGAAATGTGTAATTAATTTTGCTTAGGTACTTAACTAAGTAGCTAGTTATAATTAAATTGAAGGCTCTTCGGTTTGTGTTATGCAATGGACGGGGGATATAAGGGATGGAACCCTTATGTAGAAAGGCATTTGGCGATTTTTGTCAATTGTTTTTGTTCTAGAGCGAACTAATCAATTAAATCTCTTACCAGATAAGGATTTAGTCGATTTATGCCCCCATATCGAATCATACCAAGTAACGAAGAACCAAATTGAATATGGCACCCCCCTTAATCTCCCCTTGATAAGGGGGGTGCTGATCCCCCCAAAAGCTTGGATTGACTGATAAAATCGAAAGTAATACCCGATGTCTCAAGTTAATCGGGGGAGGATTTTTGGGGAATTTATCTCAGTCATAATTTTACCAAAAGTAGCGGTCGGGGTGAATAGTGGTTTGACGTTGTTGGGAATTGTATTCTAGCAGGTATTTTCTGGCGATTACTTCCTGTTCTTCTAATAAGAGTAGCTCATTTTGTCCAATTTCTGTATCGGTAGAAAGGAGGATGACTTGAGAGGAAGCAGCGGGAAAGTAACGTTCAACTAAATTATAGCGATGGGAAGAATCTAAACGTCCCAGGGGTGTATCGATAGCGATGGGTAAATCTCGTCCGGAAACTCGCGCTAATCCCCACAAAAAAGCGATCGCTAATAGTTGTTTTTCTCCGGCAGAAAGACGGTGTTTAGGCACATTTTGTCCATCGGGACCAAAGAGAGATAGACCAAAAGTATCAGCATCGATCGCTATTTTCTGAACTAGATCGGACTTATGCAATAAATAACGAAAACATTCCGCCACTTCTCCCTCTAATCTATTTAATTTTTTTAAAGTTAAGCGTTCTTTAAATACTTTTAAAGTTTGCTGTGCTTTGACAATAGCATTAACGATATGTTCGTTACTTTGCGATTCTAAAGCTTTCTCACTATAGGCAAATAATTCTTTTTTAGTTTTCTCAATTTTCTTTTTGATTTCCTCATAATTTTTGTGGCTTTGCTCGTATTCTGCTTGAGCATTTAGATACTTTTTCTGAGCGGTTTTTAAGTTATTACTCAGGGTTTCGTATTCTTCGGGAGAGGCTGCTACTGCTAATTCTCGCTCTAAATTATCTAAGTCAGCTTCCAGATTTTTTAATTGTTCTATTGCTTGATGAGCGAGGTTAATTTGTGCCGGTAATTGATGGGTTAAGACTCGATTTAATAACTCGATCGCCTCCTCGTCTAAATCTAAGTAAGAAGTAACCAAAGAATCGTTATCCTCAGCTAAAAACTTATTTTCTTGCTCTAAAAACTCCCTAATATTATCTAATTGTTCTAAAGTTAAACTTAGTTGTTTTAAATAAGCAAGTAACTTTTTATCTCTAGATTCTAAAACCGATTGAGCGACTTGAGCAGATTGAAATTTTAGCTCTTTTTCTCCCTGAATTTTAGCAGCTTCTAGGAGAGGAAAAATTAACTTTAATGGTAAAAATTCCCC
The DNA here is from genome assembly GCF_027532015.1 of Microcystis sp. LE19-131.1A. NCBI lineage: Bacteria > Bacillati > Cyanobacteriota > Cyanophyceae > Chroococcales > Microcystaceae > Microcystis > Microcystis sp. LE19-131.1A. The sequence goes on from NZ_JAPZSS010000220.1 coordinate 3,489, forward strand.
TGCCAATTGACCTAAATATTCTCTCTGTTTATCTAACTTTTTATCTACCTCCTTTTTTCTGCTCTCTAATTGACTTCTTTCGGCGGCAATTTTTCCGCCATCAATGCGAAATTTATCCGAGACTGCATCAAAATCATTTCTAACTAAATCTAAATTTTTTTGTTGAGTTTCCATCTCTTGCCTAGCCAATTCTAAATCCTCTTGGTACTGGGCTAATTTTTTCTCAATAGCTTCAATAGTTGCCAGTTCATTTTCTGCTGCTAATAACCGGCGCTTACGACTAGCTAAAATATCGAGATCAACGGCTAATCTTTCCGCTAATTCTAACCCTAATAAAGTCTGCATCGAATCCTTAACGCTGTCAGGAGGTACATCCTGTTCTGCCAATTCTTTTACCTGTTCCCCATCAAATAAAAACAGGTTAGAAATACCCAAAGGTAATAAAGTTTCAATATATTCATCCCAAGTATTTGCTAAGGCAGGATCGGGCCAATCTTCATCTAAAATACCGAGAGTATCCTTACCATCTTTGGGCTGTTTTGTCCAGTATCTAACGATACGATATTGTCGCCATTGTTCATTAACTAGATGTTCAAAAGCCAGTTCAATTCTAGCCTGATCGATGAGGGAAGCTTGATTATTAACTGCTTGACTGAGAAACTCGGCATAACTTAAATTATTGCGAGTAGAACACTTTGCCCGCGCACCATACAAAGCCAAACGAATCGCATCCATTAAAGTAGTTTTGCCGCCGCCATTCATGCCTCCCAAAAGGATAATCGGACAGGGATTGTTATCTTTTTCAGGACGTAAATTAATCACTTGACGACCAGCGTAGGGGCCGAAATTTTGCAAAACTAATTCAGTAAAAATCATTAACAGTCAGGGGTGAGGAGCGGTAATTTCTATCCTAGACAAGTATAACAAGCGATCGGAGCTAATCTCCCTATTTTCGCCTTGTGGGATGGGCAGTTAGGGAGAAAGTAAAATAGAGACGTTGGGGGCAACGTCTCTAGGAAATTTAGCAAAAGGTCTAATTTTTATTTAATTTTGCTTTTTATCAGGCGTGTTAGGGAGAAAATACCGCCTAGGGTCAAGAGGGCGAGAACATTATCCGCTTCTGGAGTAGTAACGCCACCGTTGATAAAGAATTGAGAGCGGTTCCAAACACTGCCCCCCACCCTGCGACCTAAAATTCTGCCTTGAATATCGCCGTCGAGGAAGTGAATACCGCCATAGCGACGGGAAATACCGGCTTCATCCGCCGCTTCTGAGAAAGTATCCCAAAAGAGAGTTACCGGACTCCCCGGAGTGATGCCCGGTTCAAAAGCTGAAGTACCGGGGGCAAAGGTGACAGAACCACCAAAAACATCACTACCAGTGAAAAGACGCAGGATTTCCGCCCCAGCGGCACTAAAGGCACTATGGCCAGAGGTATATTCGGCGAAGGGGGGCGAAGGAGGACCAAAGGGATTCTGGTAGGTGAGAAATTGGGTAGCGGGAATAGTGATTGTGCCTAAACCGGGGCCGCCCCAAGCGTTAATTTCAAAGACTCCATCGCCGTTACTGTCAGTCCCGATTAAACCCAAGCGACCTAACTCGCGAATCACGCGCACGGGACGGGCAGAATTATAGGATAGTTTCGCTTCCCAGGTGGCAATCCCCGCGTCCATAACCGCATTACCGAGGGCGAAGAATAACTGCACATCTTCGTCAAGAGTATTATTATCCCGCTGCGAGATATCTTGCCCGAACTCCATCCATGTACCCGGAGGGAAAGGGGTTCCAGGGCCATCTTCCCAAAATTCGGCGATTAGTTTCTGTTCGTCTGTGAGATTGGCGCTGAATTCCACTACATCAACCGCCTGCTGGATGAAAGCGGGATTGATATCTACTCCCACCAAAGCTGCACTAATAGGAACCACTGTACCATCACCCCTGGTGATCGTTCCCGCCTGTAAATCCGCCGAAGCGTTGGGATCTAACAGAAAACGGATGATTTCGGGGGGACGGTATTGAGCATTATCGGTTAAAGAGAAGGATTGCACCGTTCCCCAATGGGGGGTGAGATAGTTTTGTAGTGCTGAACCAGAATCGATGGGAACACTCTCTGGAGTCCAGAGTTCGATATTGACCACTTGAGTGGGAGTGTTGGGGGTGCTGTAACCGATGGTATCAACGTAACCGTTTAACTGGTTAGAACCGTCATTACGACGGGCATTCATCAGCGTGGCGGCGATGGTGTTACCGATTCCCGCTGCCGTGGTGGTATCGGTGCTGGTATTGTTGGGGTCGTAACCGAGACTATTCATCCGAGCAGTCAAATTAGCCGTTTGTGTGGGTAGCAGTTCCGTTAACACCCGATAGGCGGCAAAACTAATCGCTTCCTGTTTATTGGCTTGAGTATTTTCGCTCGTAGGACGTTGTAAAGTATCTCCCAGAACGGTACTAATGGGGGTAGCTTCGTAGGCTGACCAAGCATTGTACATAGCAGTGCTAAGGATGCCATAGAGCCGAGAAGCTACCGTTGGTCCCTGGGGTTGATTTCTAACACCTTGAGTGGCGGCACCAATCCAATCACTGGCCACCGTGACCGCTTGAGCAGATGATACTGGCAGCAAGGCAGTGGAAGCAATCCCTAAAGGGAAAAGGGTTAAAGACAGTATTTTTTTGTACATAACCGGCAAATGGGAATAAATGGGCGGAAAGCGGGGAAAAACAGACCAAGAGAAGGATTATCCCTCAGATAATTTCAATTCAGGCCAGCTTAGTTTTTGGGTCTTTGGACTCTCGATAAAATTCCCAGGGTTCCCAAGACAACTAACCCCACAGAAACGGAAGGTTCAGGAACAGGGGTTGAAAAAACCGCTAACTGCTCATCACGACAGGGGAAAAGACCATCCCCTGGGGTAAGGGTACAGCCACCATTAAAGGTGGTTAACTGTGCTTGTAACAGTGCGGGGTCGCTACTAGCTGGTCCATGGTCGCGAACTACGTTCCACACTTCTGCTGTCAAGGGATTGAATAACCCATTACCAAACAACACTTGATTAGGATTAGGCAGTTGACCGATACCGACTTGAGCAGAGAAATTACCTAGTCCATTTAAACCAATTACTTCTCCATCGGCAAAAAATGCCGAAGCATTGACGGTAGGATTGAAGAAGTCGTCTTCACCACAACCCCCGACGCAAAACTCAGGGTTATTGAAGATAACCCACCACATGGTATAGGCGGCCCCAGGGGATAAATTGCTAGTGGACACGGTACTGGCAATTCCAGTCGCCGTTCTAGTTAGGGTTCCCGTGGAACCAGCAACGGTGCCGCTATTAACCAAGTCTAAAAGAGATACGTTTTGAACGAGAGCCGCTTGCGCTGGGGAGGTAGCGACAAATGCGCCTAGTAAAGCGATGGTAGAAACTGTTAATTTTTTGCTCATTTTGGGCTTTGAATTTGTACTATATCAGTTGATTAGCAGCAGAACTTTTGCGGAAGCATTAGCGGGGCTACTCCCAAAGACAGATGACTAACTTTTCTGCTCAGTCTAAGCGCATTTATGCCCAGCGTCAAGTTAAGTTTTTTTAAAAGATTGCATCGTACTGTAGGGGGAGGCAAAGCTTAAAAAAAGCTCAAGTACAGCGATTCTCATTTTGAAAGGATTTTGCGTTGTTTCAGCGATCTAGAGATTCGTTAAGAATTATTAACCCCTCTAGGTGCAAGGGTTTTAATGTCATGAAACCTTAAAATGAGAATTGCTGGCTCAAGTAAGCTCCGATGGACAAAACTGGCTGGATAAGTTTTCCACAGAAATAATCCTTGGGCTGCCCATTTTCCCTTTTTTTGATGACTCCTCAGTAGATTACTTTGGTTCTTCCGAACTTACACTGTAGAAAATTCCTCAAGCTCCCTCTCTGCACAGCAAGGCTCTAAAGTTGATAAATATCAATCTAACAAAAACTCAAAGCCTTAGTGTACAAACTTTACAAGCATGAGTTATTGATAGTTTTACATGACAGGGTCGGTAGAGCCATTACTTTTTTCAAAACTATACCTATCAATCGTTTCGGACTCTTTTAAGTTTTCTATCTTTTTGTTAAGAAATGTACACATAATGGAGGTAATAAGGGAGAGGGCAGTATCATGACACAAGATGAAGATAATTGCCAATTCAGGTCTAAATTGGCAAATCAATTTTCACGGAATAAATCTCAAAAAGCTTGTATTCCTGATCAGTAAGACAAGAGGAACACCACAATGACCACCTTAAACATTGCATTTTCTGGAACTCTCCTACGATTTGTGGACTACCAAAAAGAAGTTTCCCTAGAAGCGGAAACCATCTCCAAAGCTTTACGGACTCTCACGGAAAAATATCCCTCTTTAACGGCTTCTCTCTACGATGCGAATGGCGAAGTTCGCAAAGTTCATCGACTTTTTTTAAATGGGGAACAGCTTTTCTCGAATGAATTAGACCGCAGTATTCAAGAAAATGATCGCTTGCAAATTTTAACGGCAATTGCTGGTGGTTAATTAAAAATATTAAATAATTCCCAGCTTTAACTATCAACAGGGAAGATTAACTGTTTCGTCGGGCAGGTTTATCTACTTACTTCCCTAGTCTTATTTTATTGCCACAAAATCTTTAGCCGAGGACGACAAAATGGTTAGTACAGTTGCCGCAACTACTCCCACTTCATCCCCACCGAGAACCAGTGAACTTACTCTCGCCGCCTGTCCGACTTTATTCACTCCCTTGCAGATGCACCAGCGAGAACTTTTGCGCTTAGGATTAAATGGTTGGGCGGGATGGTTGCGCGATCACTTGATGAGTATTCAAAAGTTAGTGGAAAACTACCAAACCAGTATGGTAGTTGCCATGGCCCATCTGCGCTACATCAAAAATGTCACTTTTCACGATTGCGAAACGATTCAACTCGTCACCCGTGCCAGTTGCATTAAGGGGGGAGTATTATTAGAAATGCCCTCTAGTATCTTGGCTGATAATCAAGAAGTGGCACAGGTAAAAATCAGTTTACGTCCAGTAACAATCACCGATCAAGTGAGTTTAGGGGCAAAACCGGGGCGATTGCCGGCGGAAGTGATGAATTTATTCTCGGAAGAAGAAATCTCGAAAAATCTCGAACGTCCAGTCCAAAAATTAACTAAACAAATTGAAGAACAAAAACAGGGTGAATTAATCGCAGAAGGTCGTTATCCCTTCCAATTGCACCGCTATGCTCTTGATTTTGCCGATCAATGGGCTTTTATGGAAGCGGCAGCCTATATTAATGCTAGTCGGGAAAAACTGGTTCTTGGCCAAGGTAGCAAACAACCGGCTCTGAAAGTGGGTTTCAGTCATCCCCTACAACAAATAGATATCGAACTGCACAAACCCTATTTTCTGCTTGATGAAGGAGTTGTGGACACGAAAGTCTATCTTTGGCAGCACCGAGTAGTTTTTATCCATCGCTTACTAGGTTACGGCACGGGGGTGGAAGAGAGTTACGCCACGGCGATCGAACAATTTGACCAGTAATCATCTAAAATCTCGCCAAAAACAGCGATCGGTCAATTGAGTACCGATCGCTGAGTAGGGTTTGCGGCAAAAAGATGGCTCTTCGTTACTCTTTATGCTAAATCAACAGACAAGATGCCTAGATAACATACTTCTAACCCAAAAATTCCGTTTCTAAAGCCATAGCCTCTCCGTTTTATTAGTTTCAGTTTATTGTTGATTCCCTCGACCACCCCATTCGTTGTCCTTCGCTCGAAATAACTAATTATTTCTCCAAAACAGTTTCGGATTGTTTGACAACTCTTGGTAAAAACAATGGAGGATTTTGCCAACCATTCCGAGATAGATAGCATTCCCTCTGTCGGATTCTTTGAGGTTTCGTAAATCCTTCTGAATTCTTCCTTTAATTCCTGCATCTCTTTCAAATTTGGAAAATTTTCTTTGATAGCTTCTAGTTTGAGTTTTTGGGGTTCCGTTAAATCTTCTTCATTTTTTAACAGGCTATATTTACTTCGCTTTAAAACTTCTAGTTTTGCTTCTTTTTCCCCTTTCTGTTTTTTATTTTTCTGCGCTTCTGCCGTTGCTTTTTTATTTTTCGATTCGATTCGGAAAACTATACCGATATTTTCTAGGTGTCGATAGCCTTGAATAGAGGTTCCTTCTAGGTTCAAAAATTTGTCAAGTATCATAAGTAGGGTTTGCTGAAAAAGTTTGTTGGTGGGGTTAGGAGTCAGGAGTCAGGAGTCGGGAGTCAGGAGTTTCAGGCTTTGTTGCCCCTCTTTCGTACTAGCTTATGTACTATAGCAAGGATAATGCAAGGTTTTTGAGGATACCAATCCGATTTTCGCAGCATGAACATTGGATTTTAACAGGTCAAAAGCCTTATTTTAAAAAGGTTTTACCATTATTCAGCAAACCCTAAGTAAAATACTCTGGTTTTTGGCTATTATATCAAATCTTAACTCAATTGTCTATCTTTTGGCATTAACCTGTTTGTGCCTAAAATCTTTCCCTGTATGGGTTTCAGTTATTTTTGGGCATAGGCTCTCTGATCAAATTTTATTTTAAGTTAATTATTTGCATAACAATTACCGAAGAGCCGTACTTTTTGATTTCCAAAAAGTCTAAAAGTTTTACCCAACAAGGTTTTTAGATTTATTCAGCCAGCCCTAGATACTGTCCTCGATTCAAGCGGCCATGTCTAGCCCCTGGTCTCCACCGCTTAAACTGTCTGTTTGTCAAGTACAATTTATACAAAATAAGTGCGATTGCCCTGCTAAGTATATAGGGACAAAAAAATCCTTATCCGGAAAAAATTGAGACAAGAGGTTGATAAAAACATCATGAATCGTACCCTAGCCAAAAAAATAGCAGCAGAAGTCGATAGTCGTTTTGGCAATTTTATTCGCAAACGCATTAACCCCGGAGTTTTAGAACGGGATGCCAATGGTACTTGTATACCAGAAGATATTTTTGCCGAAGCTTGTCGTTTAGGGATGACTCCCTATCCTGTGACTCAAGAATTAGGAGGTGGAGGGGCTGATCAGCTATCCTGGGGAATGATGCTCGATCGAGTCGGTTATCTCTGTCAAGATCTATCCTTTCCCTTCGTGATTTCTCTGCGCGGTTCGGTGATGAGAATGATCTACAAGTCAAAACGACAGGACTTGATCGAACGTTACCTGAAGCCGATGATCGCGGGGAAAAGAGCACCCGCTTTTGCCTATACCGACGGTGCGGATCCTTTTTCCTTTAACACCTGCGTCAGAGAAACCCAAGGCGGATATATCCTTTCTGGCAAAAAACTTTTCACCACTGGCGGTTACAATGCTGATACGTTTATGACCTATGCCCGTCATAAAACGGATAGTTTTGACGATCTTAAGGTTTTTTTGGTGGAAAAAGAATTCCCCGGAGTGGAAATTGTTCCCTTACCCATGGCAGGATGGCGCGCTGCTGGCATCTCAACGGTACATTTTCATGATGTTTTTCTTCCCCATGACTCGGTGATGGTGGCGGCCGATGGGTTAAGTCATGTGCAGGAATTTTTAAACGCCCGTCGTTCTATCTTGGTTAGTCCCGTTTTGGGCAGAATGGAGGCAATTTTGGAAGATTGTGTCAAAAGTCTCAGTCATTCCATCCGTTACAATCGACCCTTAACCGCTATGCAATCGGTACAGGCAGAGATCGGTAAAATGTATAAACTGCTAGAAACCAGTCGCTCGATCGTCTATCAATCCCTAGAAGCTGAGGCCTCTGGTCAGGTAGATCCTCTCTGGGAACCGATTACTAGCTTAGCTAAATCCTATGCTACCGACAGTGCCATCGAATTAGTTTTGATTGCCCAACGTTTGTTAGGAGGGGCAGGACAACTGAAAACTAACCATTACGAGCGTTATTTGCGAGATTTCTGCGGTTTAATCCCCGGAGGTGGCGCTCAAGGTACTCTAGATGTAGATCTGGGAGTTGCTATCATTAGTAAATATGATATGTAAGTTAGTCGGTCTTTTCCTAGCAAGAGCGGTCGGCATTTTGGCTGAAAGTGAGTAAGGAAAATTCCGCACCGACACCCTGCTCATCTTTGCGAGAAAATTGCTATGATCACCATCGGCGAATATTTATTCCAGTGTCTCCATAGTTTAGGGGTTAATCATATTTTTGGGGTGCCGGGGGATTATGTCCTCGATTTGATGGATGTTTTGGTGGAAAGTCCGATCGAATTAGTTTGCACCTGTAATGAGCTTAACGCAGGTTATGCCGCCGATGCCTACGCGCGAGTTAAAGGTATGGGTGCTGTCTGTGTCACCTACGGAGTCGGGGGGTTTAGCCTCGTTAATGCTGTGGTCGGTGCTTACGCTGAAAGAGTTCCCCTGGTGGTGATTAGTGGAGCTTCCGATCGCTCGATTCGCCGGGATAATTTATTATTACACCACACCACGGGCGATTATAATCTGCAATTTTCCATCATGGAAAAAGCCACGGTTGCCTCGGTTATTCTCACTAATTCCGCCCAAGCAGCTAGTCAAATCGATCAAACTTTAGCCGCTTGTTTGCATCACAAACGTCCCGTGTATATCGAAATTCCCCGGGATCTGGTCTATCGTCCCTGTATCCCCTCAGAAAATCCAATTTATTTAACCGATAATCTCACGGATACCGCCGCTTTAGAAGAAGCCATTGAAGAAGCGGTTTTTTTATTAGAAAAAGCGGAAAAACCAATTATTTTAGCGGGGGTAGAATTCCATCGGTTTAAACTCCAAGATAAGTTGCTGAAACTTTTAGAAGTAACGGGTTATCCCTTAGCTACCACTATCTTAGGTAAGTCGTCAATTTCGGAAATGCAGCCGCAATTTATCGGCACTTATGTGGGAGCATTAAGTCGCGAATACGTTAGTCAACGGGTGGAAAATGCCGATTGTGTCCTCTGTTTAGGAGCGATTATGTCCGATATGAATTTAGGGGGATTTACGGCTAATTTAAATCCCAATAATTTGATTAATGCCAATTCCGAGAAAGTAAAAATTAAACATCACTTTTACCAACCAGTATTCTTAGGGGATTTTATCGATGGTTTAATTGATAAACTAAGTCACAAAGAAGCGGCTACACTAGAGATTAAACCCGCGGCCGAATTGAAGGATTTAGAATTCATCGCCGTGCCGGAGCAAAAATTAACTAATGCTCGTTTTTATAAGCGAATGAATCATTTTATCGCTCAAGAATCTTTTGTTATTTCCGATACAGGGGACGCAATTATTGCCACGATTGATTTATTAATGCCTCAAAAAACTGACTTTATTGGTCAAGCATTTTATCTCTCTATTGGTTATTCAATTCCCGCCTGTTTAGGAGTAGCTTTTGCCGCACCCAATACTCGTCCTATCGTCTTTGTGGGTGATGGTGCTTTTCAAATGACCGCCCAAGAACTTTCGACAATTATCCGTCACCATCTCAATCCAATTATCTTTTTAATTAATAACGACGGTTACACGATCGAGCGGGTAATTCAGGATAATATTTATAATGATCTACAACCGTGGAAATATCATCAATTACCGGCAGTATTTAACGGGGAAAGTTGGAGTTGTCAAGTCAGGACAGAAGGGGAATTAGAAAAGGCTTTATCGATTGCCCAGGGTAACATCGATCGCCTATCATTTATTGAAGTACATCTCGATCGTTTTGACTGTTCCCAAGGCTTAACTCGTTTAGGTCAAGCTTTACGTTCACCCCATGCTTAAACTGGTTATGCTATTAGGTTTTGACTGTGTGAAGCTGCCCTAAGACACCAGACTGAAACTCTTTTCGCTCCCAAGAGTCAACAATTAAGATACAATCGGTATCTTAATCAAAGTGTGATGGTGACAACCGCAACTAAAAACCCTATGAATGCTTTTTGGAAACAAATCACCCTACTGAACTTTTCCCCCGCTTCTTGGTCAAAATATAGCTATCTGCATCGTTTCGTCGGCCTTTTTAGTCAATGGCGACAGGGTAGCCGGTTTGTGGAGTGGACAGAACTGATGGGTGCGCTGTTAATCTCTCTTCTTATCGCCACTGCGCCGTTTTTCTCCACCAGTCAAATCGGGTTTTTATTGTTAGCAATAGCGGGTTATTGGCTACTCTTAACCCTTGTGGATGAAGGCAAAATCGGGGTGACACCGATTCACATTTTAGTGCTTTTATACTGGGGAATTGCCACGGTTTCCACGGCTTTTTCTCCCGTTAAAACCGCAGCTTTGGAAGGATTAATTAAATTAACTCTCAATCTCATCTTTTTTGCCTTTACTGCCCGAATTATGCGCTCACCACGCCTAACAAATTGGATTCTGACTACTTTAGTTTTAACCGCTTTAGCAGTCAGCGTTTACGGCATTCGTCAGCAAATTTTTGGTGCGGAACAGTTAGCAACTTGGAACGATCCCACCTCAGAATTAGCGGGGGATACTAGGGTTTATAGCTATCTCGGTAATCCTAATTTATTAGCTAGTTATTTATTCCCTGGTATTGCTTTTAGCGGTGCGGCATTATTTGTGTGGCAGGGATGGCTACCGAAAATTTTAGCGGCTTTATTAACTTTAGCCAATGCCGCTTGTTTATTTTTTACCGAGAGTCGTGGCGGTTGGATTGGTTTGATGGTCTTAGGAATTGTCTTCTTATTGCTATTATTTTATTGGTTCAAAAACTATCTATCCTTATTTTGGCAAATATGGCTTTTACCCTTAGTTTTAGGGGGTTTAGCCGTGGTGATTTTAGGGGCGATTTTATTGGTGGATCCGCTGCGAATTCGGGTGATGAGTATTTTCGCTGGCCGGGAAGATAGTAGTAATAACTTTCGGATTAATGTTTGGGATGCAGTTATCCGCATGATTCAAACTTATCCGCTTTTGGGCATCGGACCGGGTAATGATGCTTTTAAGAAAATTTACCCCCTATTCATGAAGCCAAAATACACGGCTTTAAGTGCCTATTCTGTGCTATTAGAAATTATGGTAGAAACGGGAATTATTGGTTTTACCTGTTTCCTCTGGTTATTAGTCACGACTATCGGCCAAGGCATCCATCAAATTAAACTTTTACGCGATAAAATGGATAGTCAAGGCTTTTGGTTAATCGGGGCAATTGCCGCTATGGCTGGAATTCTTGCCCACGGTTTTTTTGATACGGTTTGGTATCGTCCCCAAGTTAGTACCCTCTGGTGGTTAGTTTTGGGTTTAATTGCTAGTCGTTGTTATTCCCCCGCTAGGGATTTTGAGCGTGGCAATTCCCTCCTCTAGGGGGGCGAAATGGGGGAGCATTGAGGAGTTATTTCAAATTACGGATAGGAATGCTCTGAAGGGTATTTTAAGCTCGTGTAGGCGCAGGCGAGGGGGATTATTAAGAAAAATCACAAATCTTTCATCCTACCATCTCTCGGTGGCCAAAGCAAGAGATAATTAAATTAGATCGTTTCCCAGTTTGTTCCGCGCTTGGCGCGATTTCCCAACTGCAATAACGAGAGTAAATCCCTGTGGCCGTTATAGAGACGAGGGAGGAAAATAATGGATCGTTCTCTTAAGTGGGCCGTTGCGATTGTCATAACTCTAATCCTCGTGCTTTCCCCGGTCTTTTCCCAGGGCTGTGGGGCAACCAAGTGGAACCCGAAAGGAGGGAACGGTCAAGATACAATGCTAACCCTTACTCGCACTGACAACGGCAAATCCATCACCATGCAGGTCAACGACCTACTGCTACTGTCCCTCGACGAGAATCCCACCACTGGCTTTCAGTGGGCGGTCGATGGTGGCGGGAGCGATTTAGTGGAGCTGCAGTCCTCTGAGTATCTACCTGCCAGGGAGTCGAAAGTCGGCGGGGGCGGTCAGAGAGTCCTGACCTTTAAAGCGCAACGGGCTGGGATAGGCCAACTAAGGCTTAAGCTTTGGCGAGAGTGGCAAGGAGAACCGTCAATTGTCGAACGATTTACTGTCACGCTCCAAGTCCGAGAGTAAAGGCTTCTCAGATAGCCAAGGGCTAGTGAGTAACGACTTAGGAGGAAAAGAAAAATGAGTGAAACATTTGTAATTCCCGCAATGGGATGGTTGCCCGACTATCCCGATATTCGTGATGTCACTTTTCAATCTGAACGCGTACCGTCCAAACTGCAAGCTTTGGGACAGCCATCTGTCAAGCAAATGCTGGCCAAAGTGGGAGCAACGACATCTGCCCCAGCAGCGCTGCCAACCAGCGTGGACTTGAGGCCGTGGTGTTCCCCCATCGAGGATCAAAAAACTATCGGTTCTTGTACGGCCCACGCCGGTGTCGGACTGGTGGAGTATTTTGAGCGGCGAGCTTTTGGCAAACACCTCGATGCTTCCAGACTCTTCCTCTACAAAGTGACGCGCAACTTGCTCAAATGGACGGGAGATACGGGGGCTTTCTTGCGCTCAACAATGTACGCCCTCACCTTGTTTGGCGTACCACCAGAAGAATACTATCCCTACAATACCGCTGATTTTGACAAAGAGCCGTCGGCATTCTGCTACGCTTTTGGCCAAAGCTATCAGGCGATTTCCTACTACCGCCTCGACCCCCCAGGAACGACACGGAGCAACCTATTAACTCAGATTAAAACCTACTTGGCAAATGGGCTGCCCTCAATGTTTGGCTTTACTGTTTACAGTTCTATCAGTCAGGCCAACACCAATGGCGGTAAGATACCTTATCCAACTCGCGGCGAACGGGTTGAAGGCGGTCACGCCATTGACGCAGTTGGTTACGACGACAACCTCAAGATCAAGAACACCAATGTGGGTGGCATTGAAACCACCGGTGCCTTGCTGATTCGCAACTCCTGGGGGACTGGCTGGGGAAGTGCTGGCTACGGCTGGCTGCCCTACAAGTACGTCCTCGATGGTCTGGCAACTGATTGGTGGTCGCTAATCAAGAGTGAATGGATCGATACGGGACAGTTCGGATAGGAGACCGATTCGATAAGGTGTGAGGGGCAAAATAAAGGCTTCTGGTGAGTTTTTTCAGAATAGGGGGGACGCTGGGAAAACTCACCGTTTGTTGAATTTTTTAGGGTATGCAGACTAGATCATAAATCGATGCTATCCAGAGCTTAGAGGGTATGAATTATGAATAATAATAAAGATAAAAACGATAAGAAAGATAAAAAGGATTTCTGGGATATTAGTAAAATCGTGGTAACTTTATTATTTACAACTATAGGAGGAGCTATAGGAGGAACGTTTACAGGTCTAACCAATTATTATTTCCGTCAACAAGAACTCGATATAAAGAGAGTTGAAACGGTAGAAAAATTTATGCCTTATTTAGTAGGTGAAATCAATGGACGAACCATTCCTAATGCTCAGGTAGCCAAAGAAAATACCATTATAGTTATTGCATCTTTAGGACATGAAGAATTAGCAATTAACTTAGCACGACTTAATCCCAGTTACACATCTATTCTCATCCTTAAGAAAATTATTCTGAAATCAATGCCTCTAGATACCCATCCGAAAAACAACAATGCTAAAGCTACAGATAGGGCTCTTGAAGCAGTTGAGGCTATTGGAGAAATAGCGAAAGCAAAGATTGATTTAGCATCAGAATCGACAGCTGTGTTACAAAATATAAACAAATTATATGCCATGCAATCTGAAGAGCTTGCAAGTAAAGCTATGGATGTTTTACAAGGGGTAACTCCATTTGCACACAATCGATATCCAGAAGCAACATCGATTAAAAAATGGGCTATTGTAATTAGCAGCGATACTAATTTAGAAGGTGCAAAATATGAAAAAGATCAAGCACTAAAAAAACGAAAAAGCTGGATAGATAAAGTCTTAAAAGAAGGAGAGGTTAATATTTATAAACGCAAAGAATTCTATGCTACAGTTGTTGAAGGTATTAACGAGAGTAATAAAGTTAAAACCTTGAGCTATTGGCAGAACGGATTTAGACCAAGCTCCTTTGTCATTGATTTTAACGATTGGTGTAAAAACCCGTCTGAGGATAAAGGTGGATATTTTGAATGCGAGTAAGCATCAAAGCCAGCTGTGATCGGGTGATAATTTTTAGAGATGTCCACTTTTGGTTCCACACTGTGAACAAAACATTGTTTTCTCCTGAGAGCAGATTTTCCCTGGACTCACTAAATATTTTTTACCCAAGCCTTTAGTTAGCTAAGGTAATACTAGCAATTAATGGATCGGCTCTACCAATTTGGCAGAATTTAGAAATACCCTATAACTTACCGTTCATCGATAACTGAAATTTAAGCACAGATGCGATCCTCGATCGCCACCGATTGTAGAAGTCTTTCCACGATAGCTTTAGCTTGACGACCGTGACTAGGAATCAGACGATGGCAGAAGACATAGGGAGTGATAAACTTAACATCATCGGGGATAGCATAATCGCGACCTTCCAAGAAAGCGTAAGCTTGAACTGCTTTTTGCAAAACCACACAACCCCGGGGACTGACTCCTAAACTAATATCTTCATGATCACGGGTAGCGCGGACTAAATCGACAATATATTGCTGTAAAGCAGGAGCTACCCGGACCAGACTGACTAATCTTCGCAATTCTCCCACCTGTTCTAGGGAAATACAAGCTTCTAGGGATTTAACCGTCTCTTGAGAATGCTGTCTTTGTAACATTTTTAATTCTTCTGTGGCGCTGGGATAACCCAAACTCAGGCAAACGGCAAAACGGTCCATTTGTGCTTCTGGAAGCGGAAAAGTGCCTTGATATTCGATCGGGTTTTGGGTGGCGATAACAAAGAAGGGTTGGGGGACTAGCCGCGCTTCTCCATCGACGGTAACTTGTTTTTCTTCCATGACTTCTAGAAGTGCCGATTGAGTGCGCGGTGTGGCCCGGTTGATTTCATCGGCCAGCAGGACGTTAGCAAAAGCGGGGCCGGGGATAAATTCAAATTCGCGACTGTTGGGGTTCCAAATCGTCGTTCCCGTGATGTCACTAGGAAGGAGGTCGGGGGTGCATTGTACCCGTTGGAAACGACCGTTAATTGAACGCGCTAAGGATTTAGCTAACAGGGTTTTGCCGACTCCGGGTACATCTTCGAGGAGAGCGTGGCCACCACTGAGTAAAGCCACCAGCACAATGCGAATCGATTCGGTTTGGCCGACGATGCTCTGGCTCAAATTTTCCATCAAAATATCAATAGCGTCTCTCATAGCACAAATGGGGTATTTTGTCAAGAAGATTAATGTTAAGTTTTTTTGATCTTAACGATTCTTTTCCTAATTTGCCCACACTAGGGAGGAAAGTTGACAGACAATGGCGGGAAATTTTCTCCTAGAGAATTACAGAGAATGATTGATCCTATAATAACGGGAAAATCCTCAGAGTGAGGAACTCGCATGAAACCAGCATCCCTGATTCAACTAACCGATAGTCTGAAAGCCCTTTATACCTGGACTTCCCCGTTGACAAAAAGCCATAACCTGTGCTGTAGAAGGGATTAAGAGAATTTCCGCCGCCCCGTTACTGGGTACAAATCAGGGAAACTCCCAATAAATCTAACGCTTTTTGTTGCAGTTGGGTCGGTCGAGTTATCTTAGAAAAACGATAACTTCCCTCCCTAATCGTACATTCCACTGTATTCAA
>NZ_JAPZSS010000046.1:0-43422 GCF_027532015.1 Microcystis sp. LE19-131.1A
GTGTCAGTCTGTAGAGCGACCATAAGACCAGAACAGAGTAAATCTGTTAAGGCAGGTGCGAAAAATCCTTCGGGAAAGAAGCAGAAACCTAAATCGTGAGGTTTGGGAATCACCGTCCGTTTACGGCGGTGAGGATGTCAACTTCTCTATTGCCCAATTATCGACAAAGACTGACCCAATTGACTTAAATTAAGAGCATGGCCGCCGGTAACTAGATAAACCGCGTCTGCTATTGTGCCAATTCTACGACAGAGATCGCCTAAACGATCGCGAAACAGACGACCGAGGGGATAAGCGGGAACCACACCCCAACCGGTTTCTTCCGCTACCAGAATAACATCAACGGCCGCGTTTTTGAGGGAATACAAGAATCGATCGCTAATTTCTAACCATTCAGCTGCCGACATTTCTAAACAATTGGCTACCCAAGTACCGAGGGAATCGATCAATAAACAGTGAGTAAATGGGCTATTATCAATAGTTTCGCTTAATTGTCGGGGAATTTCTCGGGTTTGCCATTGGGGGGAACGTCGCTGCCGGTGTCTTTCAATGCGATCGCACCATTCTTGATCTTTTTCATCCACCGAGGAGGTGGCGATATAAATAACGGGTTTTTGGCTGATTTTGGCTAAATATTCGGCCCATTCACTTTTCCCAGAACGGGCAGCCCCTGTAACTAGGATAATTTTTTCATCCACGATCGAGATTTTGGCAAATAACTAAAGTATATACGGAAGAAAACTGTCCTATTCTGCATCATCAAAACGGTGAATATCATCATCTCCTAAATATTCGCCATTTTGCACCTCAATCATCACCAGAGGAATAGAACCGGGGTTTTCCACCCGATGACGGGTATTCATGGGAACATAGGTAGATTCTTTTTGTTTGAGGAGAGTTTCTTTTTCATCACAGATTACCCGCGCTGTACCGGAGACGACAATCCAGTGTTCACTGCGATGGTAGTGCATTTGGGTACTCATGTGATGGCCGGGTTTAATGACAATGCGATTGATGCGATACCGGGAACCTTCCTCCAATACCGTCACTGTTCCCCAGGGGGGAGTCCGCGTCATTTCTATGTCTTGGGGAGAAGGGGAGGGAGCATTAATTAAGTCATCCATGGTGGTGGTCTCCAAACTTGATTAACATTCTAGTGGACAGTAATCAGTAATCAGTAATCAGTGATTCAGGAGGGCAATTGTTTAAAATCAAAATTTGTCTCTTTACCCTTGACAGATGGCTCGGTTTGTGCTAGACGATTAGCCATTTGTACCAGATCCACTCCGGTAGCTTGACGCAATTGTTCGGCAAAGGCAGTCATTTTGGGGACAAGATTACCATCACCCCCGTCCACTACCGTCACCGTTTGCACCTGCACTTCTGGCACACTGGCGGCCATTAATTTCAGCAATAACTCCAGTTTTTGGTATAAAAAGATGTTTTTAGCGTTATTTCCCGCTCCTTGCCAAGAGGCTGCCAGTTTTTTGGTTCCTTCCGCTTGCGCTTTCCCCTGTTCGATAATTTTGGCTGCTTCCCCCCGGGCTTTTGCGATCGCTTGTTGACATTCCGCTGCCGCAGGGGCGATCACATCTGCTTGTAATTGCTGTTTCACCTGCTTAATTCGGGCAGTTTGTACCGCCACTTCTGCCTGTACTTTAGCTAAATCGGACATAACCACCGATTCTACCTCAGCAATCATGGCGCCGCGCTTAGTTTGAGTGTCGCGCACCCGTTTTTCTGCGTCAGCTTTGGCTATTTCTAAATCTTTTTGGATACGACGCAAAGCGGTTAGGCGTAGATTCTCGGAATTCTTGATAATCGATGTTTTTCGGGCTTTTGCTTCGGCTATCCGGGCATCTCTCTGTAATTCGGCTTTTTGCTTCCGTCCGATCGAATCCAGATAACGCACCTCATCGGAAATATTCTGGATCTGCAAACTATCCAAAACTAAACCCAATTTTTCCAGATCCTGTTCCGCTTCTTCTAGGAGACTTTTAGCGAAAGCAATCTGATCGGAGTTTGCTTGTTCTGGGGTTAAATTCGCCAGGACACCGCGCAAATTGCCCTCGAGGGTTTCTTTAGCCAATTGTTCGATTTCCTTGCGTTTCTTGCCCAATAAACGCTCGATCGCATTGTGAATAATCGGTTCCTCCCCGGCAATTTTAATATTCGCCACCCCGGTGACGATCAACGGCACACCGCCCTTAGAATAGGCATTAACCACCCTGAGATCGATGATCATGTTGGTCAGGTCCATTCGATACACTTGTTCTAGCATAGGTAAACGAATACTGCTGCCCCCTTTTACCAAACGATAACCGATGGTTTTGCCCGTGGCCGTGGGACGACGACTGCCGGCAAAAATTAAAACTTCACTCGGTTGACAGATGTGGTAATAGTTACGGATGACTAATAAACCCGCACCTGTCCCTAAACCGAAAACTCCCAGTAAAACAGCGATAATTTCCATAGATTTTATTACGGTCGATGCTCGGATCAAATTAACTAAATTGTATCCGTCAATTTCCAACTTTGACAGACCAGTAGTCTAGTAGGGTGTAGGTACATCGAAAATTAAAATAAGTAATGATAGAGTAAAATCCCCTAGTTTTATCTTGACTTCAATCAAATTGCTTCTAAAATCTACACATAACTTTATTCGTAGGGCAAATTATTCGATGTATGAATAATCTCAAAAAATCTCTCGGCATTTGTTGACCGTCGCTT
This sequence comes from Microcystis sp. LE19-131.1A, assembly GCF_027532015.1. NCBI lineage: Bacteria > Bacillati > Cyanobacteriota > Cyanophyceae > Chroococcales > Microcystaceae > Microcystis > Microcystis sp. LE19-131.1A. Next base: position 2,731 of record NZ_JAPZSS010000046.1, read on the forward strand.
CTTCTGCTGTGGGTGTCCCTGAACCTACGAGTGTTCTTAGTTATATCCCACTGGGCGGTTTAATGCTAGGGGGTGCTGTCCGCAAAGCGAGAAAATAATGTCCCAGAGAGAGAAGGCGGGGGTTTCCTCTCTCTTTTTTGGGGGGTTTTAGCTTCAGGTTTCAGGATCTATCCCCAATTCCCGCAATCGTGCCGCTAGTTGTTCTGCGCGTTGTTTCGCCGCAGAAGCCTCTTGTTTAGCCGCAGAAGCCTCTTGTTTAGCCGCAATTAACTCCTCATCGGCAAGGGGAATCAACTCTCCCTCCAGCGTCAACCAGCGCAACCATAGCCGCTCAATCCCCCGATAGGAACCTTGCCACAAACCCAAGCTCAATTCCAGTGGAGGAATCGGTAAGCGTCCCTCCACTAAAGCTACGGGTTGGTAATAACCACCTACCAGTTCAAACGCTTGAAGTTGGTTAGTATAGCGACTGAAAACCACATAGTAGGGAATCCGTAGAATCTGTTCATAAACTGTCCACTTAGTTGGCGGTTCCCCGGGTTGACGTAGTTCTTCTCCTAAATCTTGATTTTCCGTACCTGGAGACAATAATTCCACCACAATCGTCGGGGAAACCCCTTCCTGCCAAATCACATAGCTTAAGCGCAGGTCATGGCCATCGTAGAGACGAGGAACACCAACCACCCCAAACCAATCGGGACGCTTGTACCATTGCGGGTGTCTGACATCGTAGTAAAGGTTAAGGTCAGCGGCGCTAAAAACTAGGTCTGGTTCCCAGTTGGGAGGCTGGAAAGTCAGCAGTAATAACTGAGGTTGTAATAGGTGAAATTCGTCAGGCAAACCGGGTTCCAGTGGATTGTCGCTAGGTAAATCATACATCGTCGGCAAGGATTGCCGGGGGGAAAGGGGAGGGTCAGATTGAGGAATGGTGAAGCTAGGTGTAGTCATAATTTTATTTGAGAAAACGGGTTTCTGAAATAAACCCGTCTTTTGGGGAGCATCCTGCACGCTAGGGTAATTTCTGAAACCCGGCTTGCAGGAAATGATTATCTAAGCTGAGAGCCGTGAAAATGCGGCGGTTTTCCATCAGGATAAATGAGAGACAATCAGTCAGAGAGTAAGATTTATCTTGATATTTTTGAAAATATTGCCAACCTCGGTCGAACAAATCTCGGTCAATTTCTATTAATTCGATGTCGGGACTTTCCCGCAGCCGCTTCCCAATTTCAACCGCTTTACCGTGAAGATTTCGACTGTTAAAAAAGGTGACAGTTTCATCAAAGACATAAGTGGTAGTCACCAAAAAGGGTTTAGACAGGGCGAGAGTAAGCCAGTTTTGTAGGACTTGCTCATGAGCATCTTCATTTGCTATTTCTAGGGCAATGATATAGCTGGTATCGAGGAAATAGCTCTTGTTCATTGTCCGTAGAGGTAGCGGTCGTGGTGAATTGCCCCGTCTTTGACCTCACATTCGACCGGATTCTTGCCTAAATCCCAGATTGAGGTCTGGCGGGGGGCGGGGGTAATAATAATTTGACCTTCTTGTTGAATTAATTCGACTTCTTGGCTTTCGCCCAATAATTCTTTAGGAATTAGCAATCCTTCCTCTGTGACTTTTAATTTCATCCTATTCTCCTTTTCGGGTTTGATAATAGCTTGATTTTGACATATTAGTTGGCGGTTCCCCGGGTTGGCGTAGTTCTTCTCCTAAATCTTGATTTTCCGTACCTGGAGACAATAATTCCACCACAATCGTCGGGGAAACCCCTTCCTGCCAAATCACATAGCTTAAGCGCAGGTCATGGCCATCGTAGGGACGAGGAACACCAACCACCCCAAACCAATCGGGACGCTTGTACCATTGAGGGTGTCTGACATTGTAGTAAAGGTTAAGGTCAGCGGCGCTAAAAACTAGGTCTGGTTCCCAGTTGGGAGGCTGGAAAGTCAGCAGTAATAACTGAGGTTGTAATAGGTGAAATTCGTCAGGCAAACCGGGTTCCAGTGGATTGTCACTAGGTAAATCGTACATCGTCGGCAAGGATTGCCGGGGGGAAAGGGGAGGGTCAGATTGGGGAATGGTGAAGCTAGGTGTAGTCATTTCAGTTATCAGTTATCAGTTATCAGTTACCACTCAGACCTCTCAAACATTGTAGTTTTGTAGGTTGGGTTGAGGAACGAAACCCAACAGCCAACCGCCAAATCTGTCTGAATCGGCGATCACTATTTTGACTCTCTCGTTTGTTGGGTTTCCTTGCGTCAACCCAACCTAGAATAATTGCTATACATATACAATTATCAATAGTAATGATAGAATAAAATCCGTGAAATATTGTTGGACTATCAATTTGTAATCAAAAAACCCAAACTACAAACTACACTGTAATCTTGATTGAACCAACAGCGTCATTTTCATGATTTATTTCTGGCATTTTTGGAGCGATCTTTATCGTTAATTTCAATCCTAAAGCTTGAAGCCAAGAGGTTAGTTGATTCATGGCTTCAGGTGCAGGTTTTTGCATTAGTTCTTCCAATTGCTGCGCCTGAATTTTCATTTGTTCTGGTGTTAGATTTTGAGGTCCAAGGGCTTCTAGGACGTGATTGAACGCAAGTCTGAGTAATTCTGATTCAAATCCATATTCATCTCCCTCGAGATGAGTTTCCAGATAAATTGCTGCATAATGGGAATCTTTAAGAGATTCGATCAGGGAATCATGATAACTATCACTGACTGGCATTTTCTCGGCTCCTATAGTCTTGCCAATATTTTTGAGCTATTTCAATGTCTTTAGCTTGCGTTTTTTTATCTCCTCCACACAGGAGTAAGATAATCGTTGTTCCGATTTGTCCAAAGTAAACGCGATAACCAGAACCATAGTCTATTCGTAGTTCATAAACTCCTGCTCCTACTGATTTATAATCCCCTAAGTTACCTAAATTAACCCGGTTTAGGCGTTGAGCAATTTTAGTTTTAGCCTTAATATCCCGCAAAGAATCGAGCCATTGGGCAAAGGGAACTTTGCCGTCACTGGTAACATAACGTCGAATTTCTCTGGGTTGAGCCGCCATGGGATAATTATAGCAGTTATACTATTTTTCTAAAGTAATGGCAGGTATGGTTAATTACCCTCACCCCCAACCCCCCACCCCCCTTATCAAGGGTAGGGTTGATTCATAAATCAACCCTACCCGACATCGTAGAGCAGGGGGGGGTGGGAGAGGGGAGTATTTAGAAAACGGGTTTCTTTCATAAATCCGTTTTCTAAATAGAGGTGGGAGTATGTCAAACTAAAAAGTAAAGCTTAGACAGCCTATCTTTATCATGCCAGATCAGCCAATCTCGATCGCCCAATACTACCACGAGCGTACCAAATACGACCCCCAGACGATCGCCTCAAAAAGTAAAGGTCTTGATTGGAGTCAACAACCCCATCCCTTCAAAGAATACAAAATCGGTCAGACGTTCGATCTCAAACCCTACCTCTCCCGTCAAATGGTTCCCCAAAAAGGAGACTTTTGGCGACGTATATCGCGAATTTTGGGCTGTAGCTATGGGTTAACTGCCAAAATCGCCACTATGGGGAGTCCCTTGTACCTACGTTCCGCACCCTCTGCTGGTGGATTATACCCCGCCGAGGTCTATCTGATCTCCCGTGGCACGGAATTTTTACCCGCCGGTCTCTACAGTTACCAAGGTCAAAGTCACTCGCTGCTTTTATTCTGGGAAAGTGATGTCTGGACCAACCTACAATCTGCTTGTTTCTGGAATCCTGTTTTAGAAAATACCGATATCGCTGTAGTTACCAGTGCCATTTTTTATCGGTCTGCTTGGCGCTACGAAGATCGAGCTTATCGGCGGATTTTCCTCGATACAGGGCATTTATTGGGCAATATTGAGCTATCAGCCTCGATTAATGACTATCGCGCCCATTTAATCGGTGGTTTTAACGATATCCAGATGAATGAATTGCTTTATCTCGATTCCGAGAAAGAAAGTGTCATGACGGTGATTCCTTTGGCAGATCTGCTCAATATCCGGCAAAATCTCCCCCATAGTACCACGGCACTCCCTTCGGCAACCACGACTCTTTATCCCGAAATTCCCGAGGGAGAATTATTAAACTCCCTACACCGAGCCACTATCATAGCCACAGATGAGAAGATAGAAGCAAATATTACCCCCTCTAATTGGGAAGATAAATATAATTTTCCTTTTTGTCTAAAAGTTTCGGTGACATCTCGTCCCGTCAATTGGGGGGAAGATTTAGTCGATCTGGAAAGTACGATTCTTAAACGCAGATCTACCCGCGCTTATAGTGGTGCTAGTCTCAGTTTAGACGAATTGCGAGCGCTGCTGGATTTCACCTATCAACCCCAAGATTATGCCGGCCAAAATCTCGATCCCAATCCCGATTATTTTGCTCTGGATTTATTGGAAACTTTTATCGCTGTTTCGGCAGTAACTGGATTAGAGGAAGGCTGTTATTATTATGCTCCTAAAGCCCAAGAATTGCGGCAAATTCGCTTTAAAAATTTCCGGCAAGAGTTACATTATCTCTGTTTAGGTCAGGATTTGGGACGGGATGCGGCTGCTGTGGTTTTTCATACGGCGGATCTGGCAAAAGCAGTGGCTAAATACGGCGATCGAGTCTATCGTTATCTTCATGCAGATGCGGGCCATTTGGGACAGAGATTAAATTTAGCGGCTATTCATCTGGGGTTAGGGGTTAGTGGTATCGGTGGTTTTTTCGATGATCAAGTTAATGAAGTGTTAGGAATTCCCTCCGATGAAGCAGTTATCTATATCACTACTTTAGGCCGACCAAAAGTTTTTTAAGGTGAGTTTGAACCCCTGAAGGGGTGACAAGGAGGCATCTGTCATCGTACTCTGTACCTTGACAGATGCACTTTCTCGCTGGGACGTATTTTGTTTAAAGGTTAATCCAACTACGCACCATTTGTCGAGGTTTTCCTGAATTTTTAAAAGCGGTTCTATTGTGGCATAAAAAGCGATTATTAACGTAAAATATATCACCTTTTTTCATTTTGAAGCGGACTGTATTTTCCGGTTCTGAAAAAAAGTTGTCGATGATGTCAAGTGTTTTTGTGATAGCTTCCGGTTGCGCTATTTCTAGTTTGGAGTAAGCAACTTCAATCCAGTACCGCATATAACGAAAAACCAGACCCCGAGAATCTGTTGAGAATAAGGGGAAATTATTCTTTTGAATAGCTTCTTGAGAATTAATCTCTCCAGGTGTAATCACATCGCGCGCCAAAGGTTCGTAAAGATAGGGAACTAGGTCTGTATGGTGTTGCCAGAAATATTGATACAAATTGGCGGCGTTTACTACCAGGGAATCTCCTCCCTCATCCGCGGCAGCAAGACACAGTAAGCCAACAATATCAGGGAAGTAGTTTTTGGCTGTACTATCGGTATGATAGCCAGTTTCTGCATTCGTCATCGAAACGGGTATAGCTTCTTTAGTGTAATCCATTCCTCGATCGATTACATCAAAAAAATAGCCATAGCGGTGGTTTAGCAGTCCAAAAATGCGAGAAATAAAAGCATAAATTAACCGCATTTCTATTTCTGTTAATTCCGGTTCTAATCGGAAAATAATTATGCCTGGTTTCTGGAGCAATTTCTCACGAAACGGCAGGAAAAAGTCAAGATTTTTATTAACTGTTTGCCGTCCTATTTCGTTGGGTTTGTCAAGCCATCTCTGATTGCTTGTTTTTAGTAAATCTGAGACTAATGATTCTGGTACATGAAAAAATAGTTGAGAAGGATCAGGCAATTTTTTCCAAGTCAGTAATGAAATATTAGGATCAGAAATCGGTATAATCATTTTTGAATCTTGAAGGCAACGTGAAGGGGAAGGTCAATGAGCGGAGTAAAAAATTCTGGGTCTAGTTCTAAATGTTCCTGATTAATTTTTAGTTCATAAACTTCTGGCATTTTTGTGAATGCTGCTAAACGAAGAGATGTGAAGTAATCTTCCATAGTTTTATGAACACATTGCACGGCGACGGCTTTTCTATCTCGGCGCCAAATCTCACCGGGGAATAATTGATCGCGTCCAGAAAAATAGCCAGCTTTCGGTTTAAAATAAAAGGGAAACTTATCTTTTTTCAGAAAAGGTAAAGAGGGATGGGGGACGGCGAACAGGAAATAGCCACCGAATTTCAAAAGTTGGTAGGCTTTCTGCAGCGTGCTAATAGTTTCTGAAACATTTAAGTAGTTGAACAGAAACATAGCCAGAACTAAATCGTATTGTTCGGACTCAGTGACCGCAAAATCACGAATATCACCAGCTTCATAGGAAGCATTAGTAATCTGATGCTCGTTTTTTTGAATCAAGGCCTGCTCGATCATTTGCGATGAAATATCAATCCCATGAACATATTGAGCGCCTCGGTTAATTAACTCTCTTCCTACATAACCTTCCCCACAGCCTAGATCTAATATATTCTTGTTGACAATCGGTTCACATAAATCAATGACAAAGGGACGTGCAGAGTAATCAGAAAGCAAAATCGGTTCTACTCGTTTCCAGTCTCCTGCGCTTTCGTCGTAAAGTTTTTTGGTTTCTTGTGTTGCTTTCATACCTATCTAACGTGATAAAATTTGCACTAATTTTGTTTTAGTCTAGCACTGTGTAAGTAATTACCCATAAAACTTTTACCAGTTAATCCAAAATCAGCTATCGCCAGAAAAATTAGCTCTTCTTCTCCTAAGTTCACAGATTGATGCACACACCAACGGGGAATAACAGCAAAAGTACCCGATTCGACTTCGTTTTCGTATTGATCAACAATAACTTTTCCTTGACCCTGAAGAAATACAAATACGGTTTCATGTGCGTGTTTGTGCATTTCATTCGCCTTTCCTGGCTTGACTATAACTAGGCGTGCATCTAAAACTTCTAGAGCAAATGGCAGGCGAAATACGTTAAAATCAATATTGAGTTTATCAACCTTATTGTTGTACAAAGCCTCTAAGTTGCTGGCCCTGATTGTTGAAATAAGCTCTTTACCTTCTTGGACATGAGTTAGGCTTTTTTGTTCATTAATTTTTTCGGTCAATGCTCCCAGTCGCAGCGTTTGAAAATCATGGTAAAGTTGTGATGCAAGCCTTAATATTGTTGGAGAGCATTGGCATTCACCAGATGGATTTTCAAGCCAATCTAGCAAGTTCAGAACTTCTTCCCTGTGCTTTTCCCTTTGCATCCCGTATAGCAAAAGTGAACTCAATCCGGGTAGTAGTTTTTCCCCTGGAACAGTAGATAAGTCTTCCGTCAATCCAATCCGCACATCATTGATTTGATGCAATAAAAGTTCCTGTTCCTGATTAGACAGCCTTTTGCCTTTAATCATTTTAGTCAAAAGCGTAACAATCTTGAGTTGGTCTGATGATATCAAAGATTTATCTAGTGCCAACGCACGTTCATACATATTGTCCCAGTAAGCAGCACGTAGATTTAAGGCTTTTAACATTCCTTTGCGTAATTCCAGAACAGCTTGTTCGCTTTCGCTGGCTAATTCCCTAGCAATCTCAACTAAAGTTAAGCTGTGTTCATCCTCCACTTCTGTATGTAAAGGAAAAAATACATATTGCTCCAAGGATAATGATGTATGGTTTTTAATCGCTTCAATAATGTGTTTGTAGATAAATTTAACCACAGATTCAGTCCCTAAACCTATGGCTCCAATAGCTTCGAGTGGACTTCCATTCTGGAGCAGCGATAAGAATGATTCACGCCAGATTTCTACTTCAACACAAGGCTTTTGCGTGCTATCTACTCCCATAGCTTCTTGAAAACGCTTGAATAACTGTGGGTGAGGAATTTCCTGTACCCACTCGTCTTTAATACCTAATTTACGGATTGCTTCCAGATATTCATCCTGTAGATGTCCGGTTTCTTCAGCTAAGTTCTCCAGCAGGTGATTTCGATGAGTGGGATTTTCTAGCTTTGATATTACTGCTGTTAAATAGCGGGAAAACCAGTCACTATAAGCTCCGTATTGACTGGCAAAATCTTTCAGAACTTCATCAATATGTTGAAATTCTCCTTTTTCTAAAGCAAGTAAATACGGGTGATTAATTGCTCGATGGCTTAGTGCTTCCTTGATTAAGTTTTCCATTTTTTCTCATTCCCCGATAGCCGCCCCTTTTTAAATACTATCACAAAATTGGCCAATTGTCGATAGCGTTTGAGATGCGCTCATTCTGGGTTAAATATAACCAGGCTGACAGTTTTCCTTCGGGTTATCTCAGAAGGATTAAGTATAAACCACAGAGGCACAAAGAACACAGAGAGGAAGATAGAGTGTTCTTGATTAAGATTCTCTGAGATTTTCCCTCTCTAATTCGATTAAATTATCGATTTTTTTTAGCTTGGCATCCCCAGCAAGATAACCGATCCCGCGATGTAAATGTAAGCGAAATTGTTGAGTTAGAGTTTCTTTATCGGTTCCTAATCCGTCTTGATGACAACGTTGTTTGAGGGCAATTAAGAAAATATCGGCCATTTCTCCCCCGAATACTTTCCAAGATAATTCTACATTGCTATCGGCAGGAATGGGAACGGGAGAGGGGAGACTCGGTTCAGCAAGGGAACGACAAAAAGCCCAACGACAGAGGATATTCCATTGGTCAATTTTGGTGTAGCGTTTTAATTTTATGAGGCTATCTTTGGCGGTTTGAGATAGTCGAAAACGTTCGATCGGTGATTCCATAATCTATAATTTTACCTCGCTCTGACTGATGATAGAATAGTTAGTCCTTCTCAATCCTGTTTAATAGGAGAGTGGAAAGTGCGGTCACTCCTCATCTTACAAAGACAGTGATCGCTTTTACTTTTGATATTCTGATGGGAGAATAAAACAGCCCTACTTGATAAAGGGAGTGTCTGACAGTTTTTAACACCTAACTACTTAATAATGGGTTTCCTTATTTTTCCAAACGGACCACATACCATTGTAGATAACCCTCCTCACCCAGGTCTAACTCGCAGTAATTATCGCGCAGATAGAGAGCTTTTTCCTCAAAACTAGAGAATTTTGCCAATTGTCGAGGACAAATCTCCGGTTTTGCGGCGATTAAATCTTTTAACTTATCGCGTAACTGGTCGGGAGTCTGGAATTGTTCAGGTTGATCGGCCTCAAGGACAAGAAAATAGTCCCCTTGATACATAATAGAATCGGGCATCGCTGTTTGATAGTCTCAGTAGGAAAATTTTTTGGCTATCTTTATCACTTTATCGCCTCAACGCTCGATCGACACCACCACTATGACAGACCATCTCACCAATCCCTTTCTCAGTCTCCCTTACGAAAGCGCCATGCAGGACTTGGGAGACCAATACTACGATCAAGTTGCGGCTGCGGATTTTCCCAGTCATATCCTTCGTTTTCGCAATGATGCTTTATTACCTTTGGTGAGAATTCAGCCAGAATTAACCTTAGATGAGCATTTTATCGAGGCTTTTGGTAAATTTCAATCCCTGACCCCTTTTTTAGCCCTGCGTTACCACGGTTATCAATTTGGCGAGTATAATCCTTTTTTGGGAGATGGTCGCGGTTTTCTCTACGGTCAAGTTAGGGGTATTGATGGCAAATTATACGATTTTGGTACGAAAGGATCGGGACGGACCCCCTATTCCCGTCATGCGGACGGTAGGTTAACTCTCAAGGGTGGAGTTAGAGAAGTCTTAGCCGGGGAAGCTTTACGCGGTTTAGGGGTGAATACCTCTCGCTGTTTGAGTTTGGTGGAAACGGGGGAACCCCTCTGGCGTGGTGATGAACCTTCCCCGACGCGATCTTCGGTGATGATTCGAGTTAGTAATTCTCATATTCGTTTCGGGACTTTTGAGCGTTTATTTCATATTAAACGTGCCGATTTAATTAAAAGACTCCTCGATCATGTGATTATTTATTATTATCCTGAAATCGATCCCCAAGATAGCGATCGCTATTTAAAATTTTACGATGTTTTGATTGAAAGAACCGCTAAATTAGCAGCCCAATGGATGTCCGCAGGTTTTTGTCATGGGGTTCTCAATACCGATAATATGTCAATTACTGGGGAAAGTTTTGATTATGGTCCATACGCTTTTATTCCTTACTATAACCCCCAATTTACGGCGGCCTATTTCGACTACGGTGGTCGTTATAGTTACGGTAATCAGCCTTTTATCTGTCGTTTAAATCTAGAGTTACTGCAATCTCCCCTGGCCATGGTTGTCTCCTTGTTAGAGTTAGATATGGCCTTGGCTAACTATGACCAGCACTACAATTTTTATTATCAAAAAATGATGCTTAAAAAGTTAGGTTTTGAGGATATTTTTACTCCCGAATCTGCTTTACTGGTTAGCAAAACTGTGGAAGTTCTCCAAGAAACTGGCCTCGGTTATCACGACTTTTTCTATCAATTAAGTGAACAATTTAATTACGGTTGGCGAGAAAATAGTTCTCTAATTCTTGAAAATATGGATTTACCGAAAGCTGATTGGCAACGTTGGCGAGAGTTATATAGTTTGGTCTTAAATCAATTACCCCCAGATTCCTTGTCTCAAATTGACGACACTTTAACGCATTATAATCCTAAAACCGCTTTACTTAGACCGCTAATCGAATCGGTTTGGGAAGCAATTACCTCTAAAGACGATTGGCAACCTTTCCAGGAATTAGTGATAAAATTACAAAATAAACAGTAATTAAGTAATAAGTAGTGATCAAAATTAATTCCTTGGTTAGGAGAGGCAAGAGGTGGTTAGATATGTGTAATTAATTATCTCTAGCTACTTATTTAGGTCATTTCCTGAAATGCGTTGGACAAAAATTGACCAGACTTGGCGATCGATGTTTACCTTCTAACCATTAAGAGTGCCAAAATAATAGTAAAGTTTTGTGACAAAGTGCAGTCAGCTCTAAGAATCTTTGCTAGAATCCTAGAAGGATTCTGTGATCAGTCTCGTTAAAAGAGATTGTTTGCAGTAAACTAATCTGGCTAACAGGTTTTTGGGGCTAATATAGGGAAGGTTTCTTGCGATTGCACCCAATAGTTGACTTGTAAGAAGGAGAAGTACAACAAATGATGAGAATTGGGAAGTACAACAAATTTGGATTGATTGTGGGAATGGTTTCATTGGCCGTGATCCTGAGTTTCTTGACCATCTTCAATGGTTCAGATTTTGCTCTTGCTCAAGCTTCCCGAACAAAGCTGTGTAGTGTTTTTGTTCCTGACAATTGGCGAGATACGATTTCAGTTCCATCGGGTTGGAATTCTGGCACTTGTCAGTCTTATGCAAGATCAGTAGGTGCAACGTTTTACCAACTTGGCTGCGGTTTTAGCAATTCCTTCTCGTTAGGAGCAGAGAACGGAGGCACTCCAAACCCTAACTGTGGTTGGTAGCATCGCCGTAGGGTGCGTTCCCTAATCTGACTCCTACTGCTCCACTGATCGATTTTGGGAACGCACCATGTACATTGATTGAAGTTGTGAGTCTAAGTGCGATGCCGCTCTTGTGGTCTTAGTGCGATCGCCGATCTTGTAGGGTGCGTTCCCTAATGGGGGTCTTACTGCTCCAACGATCGATTTTTGGGAACGTACCATGCACATTGATTAAAGATGTGAGTCTAAGTGCGATGCCGCTCTTGTGGGGTGCGGAAACGCGCGTGTAACGCACCTTTTTCAAGTTAGCTATAATGTTGGTTAGACAATGCTCTTATGAGCATATTGTTCAACCAGTAATTCAATGATTTTTTTCTAAGGAATTTGTTTTCGATCTGCTTGAGATTTAAAGAAGCTTACACTTTCTTCTGTTAATTCTAATGTTACTTGATTAGTTTTGATTTTACCTTTAGGAACTAACTGGTCTGGGGGCGGTAAAAAATCTTTAACGACTCGTCCCAGTTCCATTGGTTCATCAGTATAAGTTATTTTGCTGTTCATATAGTTTACGTCCTTTTCGCCAATAACCAGCTCCAAAAATTCTAACTTTTCCTTCCCGGTAAGTAAAGCGTACTGTGATAATTCCTTCATTAACTTGCCCCATACAGTAAAATCGATTTTCTTCTTGACTGTGAGCCAGATCTTGTGCGATAACTCTGTTGGGATCAAAAAATGCGTATTGGGCTAATTCAAAGGAAACATCATGTTTCTGTTGGTTTAAACGATTTTTATCTTCATCCCATTCAAAGCTTTCATCCATAAGCGGAGTTGATCAGCCTAATCACTATGATTTTAACATATCAAGAGGGATAAGCAAATTGCGAAATTTTGTCTCGCTCCCGTCTTCCTAGAAAAGAACCAAGGCTTTAAAGAACATGAGTTGAATCAAATTGATCGGCTGGTGATAGAACATCAAACAACATTACTCGATACATGTTTTGGGGAACGCACCATGCCCATGTATTAAAGCTGTGAGTTTAAGTAGGGGTTGCTGAATAATGGTAAAACCCTTTTAAAATAAGGCTTTTGACCTGTTAAAATCCGATGTTAGTGCTGCGAAAATCGGATTGAGACCTTCAAAAACCTTGCATTATCCTTATTATAGTACATAAGCTGGTACAAAAAGAGAGGGCAACAAAGCCTGAAACTCCCGACGACCGACGACCGACGACCGACGACCGACGACCGACTCCTAACCCCACCAACAAACTTTTTCAGCAAACCCTAAGTACGATGCCGCTCTGGTGGGACCAGTTGAGGAATGTTAGCGAAGATTCCCAATGTTTGGTTAAAATAGAGGGGCAAAAGTTGCCACAGGGTCGCTTCAATGACAGTTCGACAACCCCGCTACAGCAAAGAAGAATTCGCTCGACGTGGTAATCAGATTTATGAGTCTCAGGTACGTCCCCAAGTCGAGGAGGGTAATCAGGGGAGAATTGTGGCAATTGACATTGAAACAGGGGCTTTTGAAGTAGCGGATGATTTGGTAAGCGCAGCGAAGCAACTTTCTGCACGAGTGCCTGATACTCAGACATGGTTTGTTCGCATTGGGCATTCAGCCGTCGATCACTTTGGCGCCAGGAGCCTGAGAACAAAACCATGATGCAAGGTCGTGTAAATCAAGGGTGTGAGGCGACGTTGGCGATCGCAGTCAGAAACAATGAAACAACGCAGATAGTAGATGCTGTAATTGATACAGGATTTTCAGGTTTTCTCACCTTGCCGTCTGAGATAATTGCTAGGTTAGGGTTTATTTGGGAGGGTCGAGATCTTGCGACATTAGGCGATGGGACTTTCTGCACGTTTGAAGTTTACATCGGGCTTGTGATCTGGGACGGGCAATATCGTGAGATTTACATCAACGAATCAGAGACGGTTCCGTTGATTGGGATGCAGCTATTACGAGGATACGATTTGCGAATTCAGGCAGTTGAGGGTGGTTTAGTTACGATCGAAGCGTTGAAGTAGAGTGCGATGCTGAAGGCACTGGGTAGCAGTACGCCATCGCTGTAGCAACGTGGAAGCTAGAATATATTAAGCCCTATACGTTAGATGTTGTATATGACTGAACGACTTGAGCAGGCGATCGCCCAATTAAAAACCTTGTCAACCGCTCAACTAAATCGGGAATTTTTTGGGTTAATACTGCTTGGGATTGAATTGTTCCTTCAATTTTAGCTGTGATAATTTTGACTTCCGTGATTTCTTTGTGTAGGTTAATAAATTGCTTGTTATTTTCTTCTCTCAGGGTTTCTAGTTGTTGGCGATTATCTTCCTTTAGCGTATCAATTTGCTCGCGGGTGTCTTCTCGCAAGGAACTTATTTGCTCACGGGTTTCTTCTCGCATTGTCGAGAGTAAGTCTTTCAATTATTGAATATCATTGCTGGTAACAGTAGTCATAGAATTAACCCCAAGAGAATCTATTTAACCGGCACTCTTTGATTTTATTATATTTCACCTACGCTAAAAAGATCAAATTCATCAAATTTAATTACCTCGGAGTCAGGATAACGGGTATCAAAACGATAACTGCTCACGGTTCCTTTTTCTGTATCTAAAATGCTAAAAACCGTCAGATCATTACTGGCAATATAGGGTAAAGGTTGATTAACCAAATCCACTAGAGGAGCAATATTCGGGATAATTGCTGGTAATCCATTGGGATTACCGATGGCCGCATAATTTCTATCGAGAGGTACAGGACGTTTTTTATCACCTAAATGAGCGCCATAACTATTACCAACGTTAGAAGATTCAAGAAAATTCATACCCTTAGGACTAAGAAAACGATTCCATAAATGAGAATGACCATAAAAAACCAAATTAACCTTGGCTGATTCTAATAAGGGAATGAGATCACGAATAATATAATCATTTTCTTGGGGATAATCATAACGTACTGATCTAACTTTTCCCGTGGCATCCCGTTCAATTGTCGGCACGGGATCGGTGTAAGGTGGCACGATATTTCCTCCTAGGGTATGGGGAGGATGATGAAACATAACTACTTTATATTTAGCCTCTTGAAATTCTCGACTATTTAACTCTTTTTCTAACCATTGATATTGAGGACTATCCTGAGCAATTGTCTCAAAAATATGCTGACCGTAACCCCAGCGACTGGGACTATCTAAATCTCTTTGATTTTCGTAATATCTTCCCCTTGCACTGGGTTCTAAATTGGGATTTCTCCAGATATTAGTAACATATAAAACCACTAAACGAATATCGCCAAAAGTGAGAGAATAATATTTATTTTGAGGCAAAGAAAAAATTTCTTCGTAGGTTTCTGTGTTAAAAGCATTATTTTTTAGCCAGTTTTCACTAATTGCTGCTGTATCCTCCGCTAGTTTTTTAGCAATAAATTGAGGAATAGCATCTTTAAACTGTTCATTTAAACCTGTGGAATTAGAAAATCTGCCCATAACTTCATGATTACCAATAGCAGGAAATAAGGGAGCATTTTGAATAATTTCTCCCCCTTTATAAATAGTCTGAATACCATTCTTTGTCAGAGGATAATTAGCACGACCTTGTAAACAGGGAAAAAATGCCCCACCGCGACTATCATCAAACCATTCGGAAGCTCGATCGGGTATATTAACTAAATCTCCTGCTAAAAAAACTGCATCCACCTGTCCAATAGTTTCAATAACTTTTTGTAAATTAGCGGCAGTCATAGGCATTAATTGATGATCGGAAGTGAGCAGAATTTTGAGATTAGTTCCTTTTTTTGGTCTTGGGGTAAGAGTATAAATATCACTTCTAATCGCTTTATTTTCCTGAAAACTGGTGACTTGATAGGGAATCCTTTCCCCCGGATTTAAATCAGTAATTTCGGCCTGATGTCGCCAGATTTCTCGATCGGTTAAAGATTGATAAGCTTCAAGGGTTCTCGATTGAGCATCTTCTCTAACTCTAGTTAATTTGCTAGTACGAGCGGGGGCCATTTTCTCTAGTTTTTCCCCGTAGCGCACCTGATGACCAGTGCCAAAAAATTCCGTAAACCAAATCACTTGTATTGATGTTTCGGTGGGTAATTGTAAAAAAGGTTCGGTTAAAAGTTGCTCCTTGTTCATTGTCGCTAAAAGATAACTGCTGTGCTGCATTTAAACAGTCTTAAGGAATAATTGAGATAGTCCACAACTTCACCGGTAATAACTAGCAGATTCCCTATTTTATCGGCTAATCTAAAACCTTAGACTCTAACTGCTGCTGTTGCCAGAGATTTTGATAGACTCCGGGGACTGCGATTAACTCCTCGTGGGTTCCTATCTGGACAATTTCTCCGAAGTCCATGACAAAAATGCGATCAGCAGTGGCAGCGGCCAATAATTGATGGGAGATAAAAATCACGGTTTTTTGGCTTTCTTGGCTGAGATTTTCCAAAATAGCCGTGGCCGTTTGATTATCGACGCTAGATAGGGCATCATCAAGGATTAAAATCGGTGCTTGGATGGCTAAAGCACGCGCTAAAGAGGCCCGTTGACGTTGACCCCCGGAAAGAGTAATCCCACGTTCTCCCACTAAAGTTCCGTATTTTTGCGGGAAATTCTCGATTTCCTCCTCAATTCTCGCTTGTTTGGCCGCCGATTTCACTGCCGAAAAATTCAGCAGCGGATCGCCATAACGGATATTATCTTCGATGGTGGTACTAAATAAAAAACTTTCTTGGGGAACATAAGCGATCGCTTTTCGCAGATCTTCAAGAGCAATTTGAGTGACATCTTGATTATCAATAAATAACTGTCCTTCCGCAATATCCAAAAGACGGGGAATAGCGTTAGCAAGGGTAGATTTTCCCGACCTGATCGCACCGACTACCGCTACCATTTCCCCCGGATTAATGGTAAAAGAAAGAGATTTTAAGGCTGGTTCTTTAGCATCAGGATAGAAAAAAGTCAAGGCTTTGGCGGTAATTTTTCCTTGAATATTTTTTAGGTGAATACAATCGGCATTGTCTTTAATTTTAGCCTCAGCTAACAGGATAGTTTCTAGGCGATCGATACTCACTTCTCCCTGTTGGTAGGCCGTAATAGTGAAACCTAATAAAGCAGTGGGAAAAACTAATCTTTCCGCCAAAATTAACAGAGCAATAAAGTCCCCAATGGTGATATTATCCGATATAATTTGTCTAGTACCGAGGGCAAGCAACGCCAATAAACTCACATAGGATAAAGCTTCAATCAGGGGAAAAAGAAAATTACGAGTCTGGACTAAATCTAAATTAGCCTGTAATAATTTGCGATTTCTTTGTTTAAATGCTAGGCGCTCGTTATCTTCTTGGGCATAGATTTTAATCAGAGTAATACCACTCATATCCTCTTGAATTAAATCGCTTAGATGCGAGAGTTTTTCTTGTACTTTTTTCTGTTGCCGCTGCAGACGACCACTAAATAACTGCACAGCAATTAACATCAAAGGATAGACAGAAATGGCGGCGACTGAAAGGGGAATATGAATCGCTAACATTACGGGCAAAGTTAACCCATAGGCAAAAAAAGTATTAGCCAAACTGAGCAAAGCAAAACCCACCAGACGACGGATATTATCCACATCGCTAGTGGCACGGTTGATTAAATCTCCTGAAGTTTGCCGCGAAAAATAGGCAGGTTCAAGGGTTAATAAATGCTGAAAGATTTTTTGTTTAAGATCGAACTCTACCTGACGACCGATCCCGAATAATAGCACTCTGGATATCATGCGGATAAACCACATAATCGAGGCTAAAGCGACAATAAAAATCACATAGTAAATGATTTTTGGGAAGTCAAAGGATGTACTCAAATCATCGATGCTATCCCGGATTAAAAGCGGTATATAAACACCCAAAAGATTAACAACAAGCAAAGCAACTACCCCCCAAGTTACTATTTGGCAATGGGGGCGTAGATAATTTGCTAGTTTTTTAATGCGAGAATAAGCCATATTCAGTTATCAGTTATCAGTTATCAGTTATCAGTTATCAGTTAGAACAGGGAACAGGTAAAAGGGGGCATAGATAATCAGTGGGTTATTTTTCTCCTTGTCCTGATTTGGTGGCGGTTTAACATTAGAACCACCCTGGGGCGGTTTACCCGGGGGTTGATCAATTTTAGCTTGATAGCCGCGCTTAAATTTATCATATCGTCTTTCTTGTTTGTCCGACATTTAAGTTACCTCTGTTTGATCCTGCCAAAATTCAATATAGCGAATTTCCTCTGCATTAATCAAAATAAGCCGCCCGCGCATCTAAATTAGTCTAGATCGATAGGGCAACACCAGAATACTGGAACACTGGAACAGCAAGGGTTATCTGCTTTTTAGCTAACTTAATAATGCCCAGTTTAAATTCGTCTTAGCTTATCTTCAATAGTTAAAACTACCCCTTCTAATTCGGCGAACTCATCTAATAAAAGGGAAGCATCGATCGATAATAATATGCTTTTGCCCTTGGCAAGTTCCAAAGCATAACAGAGATTGTCTCAAGCTGCTGGCATCGCTAATACTTGCGGGGATTTTTCCGTAATCGGTAAATAGTAACCGGTAATCAGTGAACTGCAAACTCAAACCCGATAACTGAGTCAAGATGGCTAAAAATCCCCATCGCCCTACCATGCGTTTCAGACAAATTTTTATGCTTTTATTACATGGCTGACAATATTTTGTAACAATCTATACGAATTTTCCTGTTGAAGACTGTAAATTTAAGTTAATTGCTTCGGTGATAACCCTGAAATAAAGTGATCTTTCTAGCCCAGATGACTAAACTCCCCCTATCTGTCTATCCACTCCTCAAAACTGTTATGCTTCTAGAAAAAATCTCTTAGACAAAAACTACTGCTAAATCTCCCCAGATGGAGAAGCAAAAGCGATCGAGAGATAAAAATAGTCAAAGCCTCCTTACTGAATCAACAGTTACTTTCCAGAAATTTTCTCGGTTATCACCGCAGTCAGTTAGGGGAAATAATGAGAATTTTTCACCGTTTCATCACCTTTGTTTAGTTTCTAATCACGATTTTTTAGTCCATGAGTAAACTTTCTAGACGTAGATTTATCTTCACTGCCGGGGCAACTGCCGTAGGAACAGCAATTCTCCACGGTTGCGCCACTCCCAATAATACCGCGACCAGTCCCTCCCCGGCCGGCAGTCCTGCCGCTTCCCCCGCTGCCGGTGGAGAAACTCCCGAAGTCACCACCGCTAAACTAGGTTTTATTGCCCTCACCGACGCTGCCCCCTTAATTATCGCCAAGGAAAAAGGTTTATTCGCTAAACACGGGATGCCCGATGTGCAAGTGATGAAACAAGCCTCTTGGGCTGCAACCCGGGATAACCTCGAATTAGGTTCGGCGGGTAACGGTATCGATGGGGCGCATATTTTATCCCCCATGCCCTACCTAATGACCTTGGGCAAAATCACCAAACAGCCAGTACCGATGTATATTCTGGCGCGTTTGAATACCAACGGTCAAGCGATTTCTGTGGCTAACGAATACATGGATCTAAAGGTTGCCCTCGATAGCGGTGTACTGAAAGAATCCTTCGCTAAAGCTAAATCTGCGGGCAAAGAAGTTAAAGCCGCCGTCACTTTCCCCGGTGGTACTCACGATCTCTGGATGCGCTATTGGTTAGCCGCCGGCGGCATCGATCCGAATAAAGATCTATCCCTAATTGTTGTTCCTCCGGCACAAATGGTGGCTAACATGAAAGTCGGCACGATGCAAGCTTTCTGTGTGGGGGAACCTTGGAACGCCCAATTAGTTAACAAAAAACTCGGTTATTCGGCCCTGATTACTGGGGAACTGTGGAAGGATCACCCCGAAAAAGCCTTCGCTTTACGCGCCGATTGGGTGGATAAAAATCCCAAAGCGGCAAAAGCTTTAACTATGGCTGTTCTAGAAGCGCAGCAATGGTGCAACGATCCCGCTAATGTTAAGGAAATGTGCGAGATTATTTCAGGACGGGAATGGCTGAAAATTGACCCCGCCGATATCTTGGGAAGAATGCAAGGTAATATCGATTTCGGTGATGGTCGCAAAATCGAAAATAGCCCCGTAGCCATGAAATTCTGGGCTGATAACGCTTCCTATCCCTACAAGAGTCATGATACTTGGTTTGTGACTGAAGACATCCGTTGGGGCTATATTCCCGCCGATACGGACATCAAAGCTTTAGTTGATAAGGTTAACCGGGAAGATATCTGGAGGGAAGCCGCCACAGCCCTCAATGTTCCGGCTGATCAAATTCCCACCTCTACCTCCCGCGGTGTGGAAACTTTCTTTGATGGCGTTACTTTTGACCCCGAAAATCCCACCGCTTACCTGAAATCTCTCAAGATTAAAAAGGTTTAAATCAGTGAGCAGTGATCAGTAACCAGTCAACAGTTAAAGATGATTTGCTCATAACTGGTAATTAATAACTGATAACTGATCACTGATGCTGATCACTGATAACTGAACCACTGATAACTGATAACTGATAACTGATAACTGATTATGGCTGTTTCTATTTCTCGTCGTTCTCAAGGTCCGAAATGGGTAAAAGACCTCAAAAAAAAATTACCCAAACTAGCAACTTCGGCGATTGCTTTATTAATTTTCCTTCTCATCTGGCAAATACTCTGTTTTAGTCCCGATGCTCCCCTCCCTAGTCCCACTAAAGTGGTTAGCGATACCTGGGAATTAATTATTAATCCCTTTTTCAATAATGGTGGCACGGATGTGGGGTTATTCTGGCAAATTTTCGCCAGTTTACAACGGGTGGCCGTCGGTTTTACCCTTGCCGCTATTGTCGGCATTGCCGTAGGAATTTTAATCGGTAGCAGCGCCCTAATTTATGATGCGATCGATCCGATTTTCCAAATCCTGCGTACCGTTCCCCCCCTAGCTTGGCTACCCATCTCCCTAGCGGCTTTTCGCAATAACGAACCTAGTGCCATATTTGTAATTTTTATTACAGCAATTTGGCCAATTATTATTAACACAGCCGTGGGAGTACAACAGGTTCCCCAAGACTATAAAAACGTCTCTAGAGTGCTAAAATTATCCAAAGTTGAATATTTTTTCAATATTCTTTTTCCCGCCACCGTTCCCTACGTTTTCACGGGATTAAGAATCGGTATCGGTTTATCTTGGTTGGCGATTGTAGCGGCAGAAATGCTGATCGGTGGCGTGGGAATTGGCTTTTTTATCTGGGATGCTTGGAATAGTTCCATGATCAGTGAAATTATCCTCGCCCTGATTTATGTGGGTATTGTTGGTTTCCTACTCGATCGCCTCATGGCCTACATCGCTAAATTAGTTGTACCCGAAGAAAATAAATAGGGTTTGCGGCAAAAAGTTTTTCGGTGGGGGCAGGGTGTGGGGTGTGGGGTGTGGGGAGCTTTTTAAGTAAACAGTAAACAGTAAACTAAAAACTCACATCTGATAACTGATAACTGATAACTAATAACTGATAACTGATAACTGAAAATGTCTGCATTTATTGAAGTCGATCACATTGATAAGGTTTTCCCTCTCCCCGATGGCCGTCAATATATCGCCCTAAAAAATATCGATCTCAGCGTTACTCAAGGGGAATTTATCTCTTTAATCGGTCACTCCGGTTGCGGGAAATCCACCCTCTTAAATATGGTCGCTGGACTCGATCGCCCGACGGTGGGAGGGGTGATTTTAGAGGGAAAAGAAATTAAAGGTCCCGGTCCCGATCGCATGGTAGTCTTCCAGAATTATTCTCTACTGCCCTGGTTAACCGTCCGGGAAAATATCGCCCTAGGAGTTAACCGCGTGCTGCGTCATCTACCGGCTGCTGAACGCAAAAGTGTCATCGAACATAGTATCGATATGGTACACCTGCGCCATGCCGCCAACAAACGACCGGGAGAATTATCGGGAGGCATGAAACAACGGGTAGCGATCGCCCGCGCTTTAGCCCTACGGCCAAAAGTCCTGCTACTTGATGAACCCTTTGGGGCGCTGGATGCGTTAACCAGAGGCAATTTACAGGAACGTTTGATGGAAATTGTCGAAGAAAGCCACGTTACCTGTATCATGGTCACGCACGATGTGGATGAAGCCCTATTACTATCCGATCGAGTGGTGATGTTAACCACCGGTCCAGAGGCCCATATCGGTCAGATTCTCGATGTTCCCATTCCCCGGCCCCGGCATCGTTTAGAAGTAGTTAACCATCCCAGTTACTACTCCCTCCGTAACGAGATCGTTTATTTCCTCAACCAACAGAAGCGATCGAAGAAAGTCGGCCAACCCACCGAACCAGTAACAGTGATCGGCCAAGCTACCAGACTGAAAACCAATCCCACCATCGGTTTTATCCCCCTCACCGATTGCGCTCCGATTATTATCGCCAAAGAGAAAGGTTTCTTCGCCGAGGAAGGATTAGAGGATGTTATCCTGCAACGGGAACCTAACTGGAAAGCACTCGCCCAAGGAGTGGCCACCGGTCGTCTCGATGCGGCCCAGATGGTGGCGGGAATGCCCCTGAGCATGACCATTGGGGCCGGCAATAAGCCCTCTGTCCCCGTGATTAGTGCTTTGGTACTCAGTCGCAACGGTAACGCCATCACCCTCAGCAATAAATACAGGGAATTGGGGGTAGAAAAACTGGAGGACTTAAAGGAGGCCCTCCAGCAAAGTCCCGATCAAATCGCCACTTTCGGCATGGTTCACCCTGCTTCCATGCACAATCTACTCTTACGCTACTGGTTAGCTAGTGGCGGTATCGATCCCGATAGTGATGTAAATTTAGCCGTAATTCCGCCGCCTCAAATGGTTTCCCTACTAAAAGCGGGTAAGATCGACGGTTATTGTGTGGGGGAACCCTGGAACTCCTACGCCGTTCACGAAAAATTAGGCTACGTTATCGCCACCGATCTCGATATTTGGCCCGGACACCAGGAAAAAGTCCTCGGGGTTAAGGAAACTTGGGCAGCGAAACATCCCGAAACCCATATCGCCATGGTGAAAGCTTTAATTAAAGCCTGTGAATACTGCGATGATCAGCGTAATCGAGAACATATCGTTAATATTCTCAGTCAGCCCCAGTATGTGGGTGTGGATAGGGCAATTATCCGCCCCGGTTTCCTCGATGGTTACGATCGCGGTTTAGGAACTGCCCCCGAACCCCTATTCCGATTTAATCAGTTTTACGTCGATCAAGCTAACTGTCCAGGCCGCAGTGAGGCCCTATGGACCCTAACTCAGCTTGCTCGTTGGGGTTACGCACCGTTCCCCCGCAACTGGGTGGAAGTGATTGAACGCGTCCGTCGTCCCGATCTGTTTGGTGAAGCTTGCCGGTCCCTGGGCCTTCCCGATTTGGAACCCGATCGCCACAGTTTTGCCCTCTTTGATCATCTTATTTTCAGTCCCGACGATCCGATCGGCTATCTGGAACGTTTCTCGATCCGTCGCGATTATCGCGTCTCGGAAGTTCTCCTCGATGATCCCGTCGCTAATTAATGGTTGTGGTGGGCTTTGCCCACCTTAAAATAAATCTAGGACGAATATGCAAACTTTTACCGATAAGACCGTGAATTCCAGCACCACCACCCAGCCTTTTTTATTAGTTAGTAATGTTGCCAAAGAATACCCCTCTCCCGAAGGGGTTTACACCGTTTTAGACGGTGTGGAGCTGCAAGTCAATGAGGGGGAATTTGTCTGCATTATCGGTCACTCTGGCTGCGGTAAATCGACTCTTTTGAATATGGTGGCGGGGTTTTCTTCTCCTAGTCGTGGGCAAGTGCTGCTACAGGATAAAGAGGTTAAGGAACCGGGACCGGACCGGATGATGGTATTCCAAAATTATTCGCTTTTGCCTTGGAAAACTGCCTTTGAGAACGTTTATATCGGGGTTAGTTCGGTTTATCCCCAAAAATCTCACGCTGAGAAGGTGAGGATCGTGGAAGAAAATCTATCCCTAGTGGGATTGACAGAAGCAGCCCAGAAAAAACCCCCCCAATTATCGGGAGGCATGAAACAACGGGTTGCGATCGCCCGCGCCCTGGCCATTCGTCCCCAAGTCCTCATCCTCGATGAACCTTTTGGAGCCCTAGATGCGATTACTAAAGAAGAATTACAGGAAGAATTGCTGAAAATCTGGCAAGAACACCAGTTAACCGTGTTGATGATTACCCACGATATTGATGAGGCTTTGTTCTTGTGCGATCGCTTGGTGATGATGACCAACGGCCCAAGCGCTAAAATTGGGGAGGTGTTAAAGATGCCTTTTGCTCGTCCCCGGGTTCGTTCCCAAATTACCGAGGATCCCCGTTACTACGAACTCCGCAATGAAGCCCTCGATTTCCTCTACAATCGTTTTGCCCATTCGGAGGATCCCAACGAGGATGCCCCCGAACAACCCCGCACAGAAAATCTCGTGGGTAAAATTGTTACTACTATTGCTGGCATAGCCTTACTCGCTTTTGTCGGTTTTAGCCTGATACAAATGTTCACTAGCAAGACTGCCAATACTACTAATCCGGCTACCATCGAGGCCCCCAGATAGGTAACAGTTATCAGTTATCAGTTATCAGTTATCAGTTATCAGTTATCAGTTCGTCAGTGATTAAGATGTTCAAAGACCGATTTATCACCGATATCGTTGGGGAGAGGTTGGCTTAATTTTCTCAGAGCAAAGATAACGAATAAAGTCGCCCAGAGAATTAATAGCCCCTTTTCCCAATTTAAGGGCAATATCCCCAAAAGATGACCGAGTAAAAGGGTGGGAACTAGAGGGGTTAAAAACTTGGTTTCTAGACGATTAAAACAAAAAGCTTCTTTGAAATAAATCCCCGTGAGACTAGCAAAAATAAAGCCAACACCCAATAAACTCACCGGATGGTTATAGACAAATTCTAGGGGAGAAAGGTGATAATAAAGGCTGAAAATCAGGGAAGTAATCGCCCCGATTAGCCAAAAAACTTGCAGGAGACGATGGAGGGGAATTAAATAAATATGAATAGTCAATAAACTGATGCCTAACCCCAGACAAAAACCAATGTATAAAAGGTTGGTCAGGGGCAGTAATTGCGGTCCGGTGAGAACTATAATTGTAGCGACAGCGAAACTAAAAGCCGCTAAATTTAATCCCAGACGGTAGAGACGCACGCCTAGGCGATCGCTATCCGTAATCGTAAACTCTCCGAATTGACCTTGATAAACTCGATCGACAGTAGAGGAAGTCATAATGCTCTAAAGAAAAAGGGAAGCTTAGAAAAGATTGACTACAAATCATCTTAATCTTGAATTATGCCAGTAGCCTCACTTCTCCCTCCTCTCGGCTGACTAATTGCGAGTTAGGATCAAGGTTACATTTCCTTTAGATTTTTAAGCCATGTCGTTGAACCAAGAATCCCTCGCTTTTAGCCATGGGAGGGTCAAGAACTCAACTAGCGAAATTTTGATCGTGGGCGGTGGTATCATCGGATTAGCGATCGCCGTCGATTTGCAATTGCGCGGGGCAAAAGTTACCCTCCTAGTTCGAGATATAGCTCAGGCCGCTAGTCGTGCGGCTGCGGGAATGTTGGCCCCCCATGCAGAAGGCATTCCCCCGGGCCCGTTTCTCGATCTTTGTCTGCGATCACGATGGCTATATCCAGAGTGGAGCCGCAAAATCGAGGATTTAACGGGTATAAACAGCGGTTACTATCCCTGCGGTATTCTTGCTCCCGTTTACGAGCTAGAGCAGCCCGTTACTACCGAGGAAGTTAATAAAATTTGGTTAGACAGCAATGCAGTTCACCTCTACCAACCCGGACTAGGTAAAGATGTGATCGGTGGTTGGTGGTATCCCGACGATGGACAAGTGGACAACCGGCAGCTAGTGACTGCGCTGGAACAAGCGGCCGAAAATTTAGGGGTAGAAATTCGCCAAGGCGTAGAAGTCCACGCATTACAGCAAAAGCAGGGAAAAGTCAAGAGTATTTATACCTCAATTGGGGAATTAGAAGCAAAAATTTACATTTTAGCGACGGGATCCTGGACGAGTCAACTTTTACCCCTCCCTATCCATCCCGTCAAAGGTCAAATGGCCGCAGTAAAAATGCCCCCTAACCAGACCTTAGCTAGGATTTTATTCGGTCCGCAAACCTATCTAGTTCCCCGTCGCAATGGTCGTTTAATTATCGGGGCCACTTCCGAAAAAGTCGCCTGGCAAACGGGTAATACACCCCAAGGACTACAAACCCTTTTTGAACGCGCTACCCGTCTCTATCCCCCTTTAGCTGACTGGGAAATCGAGGAAATGTGGTGGGGATTCCGTCCGGGTACAGCCGATGAATTACCTATTTTAGGCCGCAGTAGCTGTGATAACCTGATTTTAGCCACCGGTCACTATCGTAATGGCATTTTACTAGCTCCTGTCACTGCTTCCTTAATCGCTGACCTGGTGATTAATGACAAAGTTAATCCCATTTTGACCCATTTTCGCTGCGATCGCTTTAATCAACTATCACCCGTTACTATTCCACCTATGTCCTTAACTATTATTGAGAATAAACCCCAAGCACTTTTATCGCCCCAGAATGATCGCCTCACTATTGCTGGGAAAACCTTTCACTCCCGCTTGATGACTGGGACTGGCAAATATGCCAATCTGACGACTATGCAGGAAAGTATTAGTGCCAGTGAATGTCAGATCGTCACCGTTGCCGTTAGACGAGTACAAACGAACGCACCAGGCCATGAGGGATTAGCAGAGGCGATCGATTGGTCTAAAATTTGGATGTTACCCAACACTGCCGGTTGTCAAACGGCCGAAGAAGCGATTCGGGTGGCCCGTTTAGGACGAGAAATGGCCAAATTATTGGGACAGGAAGACAATAACTTTATTAAACTCGAAGTTATTCCCGATCCTAAATATTTATTACCCGATCCGATCGGAACTTTGCAAGCGGCCGAACAATTAGTTAAAGAAGGTTTTGCCGTACTGCCCTATATTAACGCCGATCCTCTCTTAGCCAAACGTTTAGAGGAAGCTGGCTGCGCCACGGTTATGCCCCTAGGATCGCCGATTGGGTCGGGACAAGGGCTGAAAAATGAGGCAAATATCGCGATTATCATCGAATCGTCCCAAATTCCCGTGGTGGTAGATGCCGGGATCGGTACACCCTCAGAAGCGGCCCGGGCCATGGAAATGGGGGCCGATGCTTTATTAATTAACAGTGCGATCGCTATGGCAGCCAATCCAGCTATGATGGCCCAAGCCATGGCAATGGCGGCAAAAGCGGGACGTTTAGCCTATTTAGCGGGAAGAATGCCGATTAAGTCCTATGCTAGTCCTAGTTCCCCCCTGACGGGAACGATCGCCTAAGCGATTAAGCTAGGAATGGGCTGTTTTCAGCTATTAGAGCCAGCAAAAATCCCTATGACTACAGACAATCAAACTGAGTATGTTGCCGCTTTAACTGATTTACACCGTGGACTTGACCGTAAAGGGCCTGGTGACTCTGACTTCTCCCTAAAAATTTTGAGTAATCTCTCTATTTTGCCCCTCAAGCCGCGAATTGCCGATCTAGGATGTGGAAGTGGTGCTAGTGCTTTACTGCTGGCACAATACTACCAAAGCCCTGTCATGGCAGTGGATTCCTCATCGGTTTTTATCGACGAACTCAAAACCCGAGCAAAACAGCTTGGTCTTGAGCATTTAATCATTCCAATTCATGGTGATATGGCTAAACTTGATTGGTCAGTGGGTTCAGTTGATCTACTTTGGTCTGAGGGGGCTGCTTATAATCTTGGGTTTGAGCAGGCTCTTAAAATCTGGCGACCGCTTGTTTCTAACAACGGGATCGCCGTCATCTCGGAGATGAGTTGGTTTACTGATGAGCTGCCAGGGCCGGCTGTGGCCTATTGGCAAAACGCCTATCCTATGATGGGTAATGAGTTTGAGAATATCGTTCGGGCTAATAGGTCTGGTTTTAAGGTACTTTCTACCCATCGGCTGCCAAGTCAAGTTTGGTGGCTAAATTATTATCAACCTCTCCGTGAGCGAATCGGGCAGCTGGAAATCAGCCCAAGTAGCCCATCGGTTATTCGTGAAACTGAAGAAGAGATGAAACTTTTTGAGAAATTCAGCAACTTCTATGGTTATACCTTTTATGTTCTGCAAGCAGCCTAGAAAAAAAGCCGTCCAATTTATGATCAGCTTTGTTTCGCAGTAATTCCTATCGTTGTAATAATCTGCGTCCGCAGGTGCAAAATCGACGGGAAAGCCACAACCTGAAGCAATTCGCGAACGACGGATGATAATCATCGAAACCCCTTAAAATAGGGGAGATTTGACCATCTCTCCCCACACCACACCTCGATAGATCGTACAATTAACGCACTTCAAACAAACGATTGTCCGGTAAATTACTAATCGATCGCTGGAGACTATTCAAGGATTTATTGTAATCGACGATCGCCTGTAGATAACGGCTTCTGGCATCGGTTAAATCCCGTTGGGAGTTGATAACGTCCGTTTGGGTTCCCACACCCGCCTGAAAGCGTAAACGAGCTAATCGCAGACTTTCGGTGGCGGATTCAATGCTTTTTTGCGAGGTTTTAATGTTTTCTTGGTTAGAAATCAAACTATAGTAGGATTCCTCCACCTGAAGGCGGATTTCATTGCGACGGAGGGAGAATTCCGTATCGGCGCGATCGATATTTCTTTCCGCTTGACGAGCGCGAGCAAAAGCACGACCACCATCAAAGAAAGTCCAGCGAATCCGGCCACCGACGCTAAAACCATCGCCAAAACCAGCTTCATCACTGAGATCGTTAAGGACATTATACTGGCCCAGAAGGTCCACTTGGGGAATCACCGCCGAAATAGCGATCGAGCGGTCTTCTGCGCTAATTTCCCTCTGTAAGAGTTGTTGTTCTAATTCCGCGCGATTTTTATAGGCCAAAACGATACTATCATTAAGACTTAAGCCCCAAGTTCCCGCCTCGCGAATCTCATCGGCAGCGGTTAACTCGATCTGCTGACCGACACTCAATATCTGTGCCAGTCGTCGTCTAGCGATGCGTTGGGTAGAAATCGCCCGGGTTAAGTCTTGGTTAGCGTTAGCGAGGTCAACTTCCGCCTGTAGGACAGCAAATCGGGTTCCTAGTCCCGCTTGCTCCAATAATTGAGCATCGCGTAAACTTTGACTAGCATCTTCGATCGCAGCTTGGGCGATCGCAACTTGGGCATCACCCCTCTGTAATTCATAATAGGCATCGGTGGCATCAAAACGAGTTTGTTCCGAGACTCGTTCCACCTCTAATTCCTGTTGCCGGATGACTTTTTCGGCCCTTTTGATCTGGGCTGCCCGTTCACCCCCTGTATAAACCCCATAGACGATGCTAACACTACCCTGAAAGTTGGTACTATCTTCTGGTGTAACGGCTGGGATTCCCTGTTGACGAGCCAAGTTATTCTGTCTTTGGGCAGCTGCCGATTGATCTTGAGTGAGACTGGTTTCCGCTTGGGCCGTGGGTAATAAGGCCGCCTGTTGTTCCTTTAATTGGGCGCGAGCGATTTCCAAATTAATCCGCGATGTCTGTAAGGTCTGATTATTTTTTAAAGCTAATTCGATCGCTTGATTTAAGGTGATCGGTTGTACTACCCTAATATTCACCTCATCCGGTTTGGTGGGAAAAATCAGGGGATTGCCACTAGGATTAAGATAATTAGGGGCCTTGGGATCCGCTTCCGTGGTTGCTGGTGCCGCCGAGGGACCAGGTAATTGAGACACTGGATTGGCAGTAGGTCGGGGTTTCTTCAATAAATCGGCAGCGGACTGAGTTTGTGCCTTAACCGAGGATTCAGCCAAGAAAATCAACCCAAGCACCGCACTCACGGTAATACCATAACGCAAGAGCAACATGAGTATCTCGAAAGTAAACAGTAAACGATAAGAAGTAAACAAGCTCACACCACTATGTTGGCCGATTACTAATTACCGATAGTAACACGGGAGCATGAAAGCCACCCTCTTTTAAGCACCGGCTAAAATTTAGATTCGATTGATTTTGAACGGGACATCAAAACAGCATTAGATTTAGCCCAATACTTATAGGAGGTTCTCTATGGCTACAATTCAGACTTATCCTTGGGATGCAGCAGATCATTTGAAAACAAAAGAAGATATCGCTGCTTATCTGGAAGCTGCCCTCGAAGATGGCGATCCTAGCTTAGTAGTGGCAGCATTAGGCGATATTGCTCGTTCTCAAGGGATGACTCATATTGCTCGTGAGACGGGTTTGGGACGGGAGAGTCTCTATAAATCTTTGTCGAATCGGGGTAATCGGTGAGTTTGCTACAGTTCTTAAGGTTTTGCAAGCACTTGGGTTACGCCTGCAAGTTGTACCCATTATCGAAAAATCCCTAATCAATAATCCTACTGACTTGAAAGAGGGTGTGGGGTGTCGGAAGAATAAATAGAAATAATCTCCTGTCTCCTGTCTCCTGTCTCCTGAATAGGGCTATTTTTTCAACTGCTTAACCGCTTGATAGATTTCGGGTAAACGCTTGTAAGCGGCTGATGCCTTGAGGAATAGTTTATGCGGCATAGCAGGAGAGCCAGAAACCACTTCTCCTGCACCGATATCGTTGTGAATGCCAGCCTGAGCGGTTGCGATCGCACCGTCCCCGATCGCTGCTTGATTGGCAATGCCCACTTGTCCTGCTAAAATAACCCGATTGCCCAATTTTACGCCTCCTGCCATGCCCACCTGTCCTGCTAGGGCGCAAGCTTGGCCAATTTGGCAATTATGGGCAATATGGACGAGATTATCGATCTTAGTCTGGCTACCGATGCGGGTTTCTCCCACTGCCGGACGATCCACGGCGCTATTACAGCCAATTTCTACCCCATCTTCTAAGACCACGATACCCGATTGTTCCATCTTAAACCAGCCTTCGGGAACTGGCACAAAACCGAAGCCCTCCGCACCAATAACAGCGCCACTGTGGATAACGCAATCATTGCCGATTTGTACCCGTTCGTGAATGGTACAGTTAGCGTGGAGAGTTGTGCGATCGCCAATATGTACCCCAGGGTAAACAACGGCGTTAGGATGAATGCACACCCCATCACCGAGGATGACATTCGCTTCTACCACAGCATGGGCCCCGATGGCAACTTTATGGCCGATTTTAGCCGATGGATGCACCACGGCGGTGGCGTGAATGTACGGTTGGGGCTGAAAGGGTTGATAGAATAATTTGATGGCGTGGGCGAATAAAAGTCGGGGATTGGCACTAGCTAACCAAGGGATGCCGCGTTCGTCGGCCTGTTGTTGTAAATTGGCATCCAGGGGCAGAATTAGGGCAGTAGCCTCAGTTTTGGCGACAAAGGCAGCAAATTTTCCCCCTTCGATATAGCTAATCGTATCGACTAGGGCGGTTTCGATGGGAGTTATGGCTTTAATTTCGGGATTTCTGTCGGGATAGGCAGTTAAACTGTGAGCAGAGACTAAAGGGCTTAATTTTTGGGCAATTTCACTAAATCTCATAAATATATACTGCGATCGAGATAGGGCTTATCCTAGGATAGTTTAAAACTATACTGATAATCTTGTCGTTATTATAGTCAAAAAAGTTGCTAGTTTTTTAGGGAATAATTCCTGTTTTCCATTTCAACAAAGCCGATGTCGATCTGGAGCGGTTTTGGGGATAATTTTGCTCTCTCCAAAACCGATTGGTTTTAGTTTTTACTCCTCGATCGAGTTAATACAATTGACCCGAACAGTATTAAGGCGATCAGAGTTGATGGTTCGGGAACTGTTTGAAAATCTAGGTTGAAAATTCCTGACTCTCCCTAACAAACACCAGTATCTACCGGCTTAAGTAGGTAGGCGTTAAAAATTATCAGATGCCCCCCTTATTAAGGGATATCCCCCCGCCTATCGGCACCCCCCTTATCAAGGGGGGCAGGGGGGATCGAACCTAAAATCCATTTTTAATTTAATTATAACCAGCTACTTAAAACTGGCTGAATATTTTGCCAGTCGAGAGACAAAAAACTTCGCTAAAAAGGAGAATTTATCGAAAAATTGTGGTTAAAAATCGGAACCTTGATCGGTTACGGTAATTGAAGATGCAACGGACCGCCATTTTTTACACCTTGTCGTTGAGACTAAACTGGAAACCCTGGCCCAACAATCGGCAATCAGTGGGGATTGCCAACGAGTGCCACCTTCTCAACCTTTGAGCTGCCAGTCATTACCGCCGCAGAGAGCGCAGTGAGCAGATCAAATCTACAATACCAGATTTTCAAGTGGGGAATCTGGGTTAAAATAGACCGAGAAAGTTAACAAAAAAATTGTCTCGCTCAAGTGGGCGAAAATCAGCTTATGACCCTTGCGGTGGCGATCGAAAAGTTAAAAAAATCCTACGGTCAGACAGCAGCGGTTAAAGATATCTCCTTTACCGTGGCAGCGGCAGAAATCTTCGGTTTACTCGGTCCCAATGGTGCGGGGAAAACCACCACGATTCGCTGTCTTTGCACCCTTGCTAAACCCGATGGCGGCAAAATCGAGGTGGGGGGTGTCGATGCCCTGAATAACCCCAAATCCGCCCGTAAACGCCTGGGTTACGTTGCCCAAGAAGTCGCCCTCGATAAAATGCTCACCGGCCGGGAACTGTTGCAACTACAAGCGGCTCTCTATCACATTCCCGCTCAAAAGTCAAGAGATCGAATTAAAGAATTAATAAATCTTTTAGGATTAGAGGAATACGCGGACAAAAAAACGGGGACCTATTCCGGCGGCATCAAAAAACGGCTGGATTTAGCTGCGGGATTACTGCATCAGCCGGAGGTTTTGGTGCTGGATGAACCGACTGTGGGACTCGATATCGAAAGTCGTTTGATTGTCTGGGATTTTCTGCGACAATTGCGGGCGGCCGGAACCAGTGTATTAATTACCAGCCATTATCTCGAAGAAATCGACGCTTTGGCCGATAACTTGGCAATTATCGACAATGGTATCGTCATCGCTCGCGGTACCCCCTCACAACTGAAGGAGCAACTGGGTGGCGATCGCATTACCCTGAAAGTGCGGGAATTTTCCCCAGAGGAAGAAGCTTTCCAAGCGAAAGAATTATTATCCCGTCTGCCTTTTGTCGAAGAAGTAATCGTTAATACCGCCCAGGGTAACTCCCTGAATCTCATCGTCACGGCCAATAGCAATCCTTTAAGCAAAATTGAACAAACCCTAGCCGAATCGGGATTACCCGTGTTTAGCATGGCCCAATCCCGTCCTAGTCTCGATGATGTCTATCTAGCAGCTACCGGACGCACCCTGATGGATGCGGAAATTGCCGCCGCCAGCAGTCGCGACCTGAAGGCGGAGAAAAAACAAGCGATGAAGGAATCCTAGACCGGCGAGAAAGGCAGTAATATTGCCCAATTACCGGGTTAAATCATCTATAATTGGAGCGATCGACTATCTATCCATCAATATGAAAGATAAACGGGTATTGCTGACCGGCGGTACGGGGGGACTGGGTTTAGGAGTCACTCCGGCGGTTTTACACCATGGCGGTCATCTAACCATGACCTATCGGGAGGAAAGGGAGGTAGGTCGTCTGAAATCTCGGCTGAGTGCGGCGGAATTTGAGCGTATTCGCTTTGTCAGGGTGGATTTAACCCAAGAAACTGCCGTGGCTAGATTAATTGATGATCTCGGTCGGGTCGATGTTTTAATTCATCTAGTCGGGGGTTTTACCATGGGGGCGACGGAGGAGTTTAGCTATGAAGATTGGCTAAAAATGTTTGATTTAAACCTCCATAGCACTTTTTTACTGTGTAAACACTGTTTGCGCTCGATGAAACTTCATAATTATGGTCGTATCGTCACTATCGGTTCTCGTGGTGCCGTACAACCGGGGGCAAATTTGGCCGCCTATTGTGCCTCGAAAGCGGCGGTAGTGGCTTTAACCCAAGCGATCGCAGAAGAAACCAAACAGACTAATATTACCGCTAACGTGGTTTTACCAAGTGTTATCGATACTCCGAGCAACCGGGAAGCGATGGGAGGGGCAAAGGCCAAGGACTGGGTAAGTCCCCAATCTCTAGCCGAGGTGATCTGTTTTCTAGCGGGGGAAGGGGCGAAAGACTTGCGCGGGGCGGCAATTCCCGTCTATGGTTCCCTGTGAGTGTTTTTTGTCTTCGGGCTGATACACTGATGACGGCGCTCGCTCTTGCTAAAAATTGGGTTTAATTTATGCTTATTCCGATTCTTATCAGTGTTACTATCTTACTTTTATCCTATCTGCTCGGTTCAATTCCCACGGGTTATTTAATCGGTAAATACAGCAAAGGTATCGATATTCGTGACTATGGTTCCGGTTCCACCGGGGCCACCAATGTGTTGAGAACTCTGGGAAAAACTGCCGGGGCGACGGTGTTATTAATTGATATGTTAAAAGGAATGGCGGCGGTAGCCCTGGCACGAGGACTATATTTTATTGATGTCAATCTTCTCCCAGAAAGTTGGTATTATTGGTTAATTATCGGGGCAGCATTGGGAGCAATCATCGGTCATAGTAAATCGATTTTCTTGAATTTTAGTGGTGGTAAATCCGTCGCCACCAGTTTAGGGGTTTTATTAGTGATGAATCCCCTAGTGGCTTGCGGAACTTTGGCGAGTTTTTTAGTTATTCTGGCACTTTTCCGGATTGTTTCTTTAGGTTCGATTATTGGGGCGCTGGTGGTCAATATTTTAATGATTGTTTTGGGTCAACCTCTCCCCTATATTTTATTTAGTTTGATGGGGGGAATCTATGTGATTGTTCGTCATCAGGGTAATATTAAAAGATTGTTGGCAGGCACAGAACCGAAAATAGGTCAGAAAGTACAGCCATCATCGGAATTAGGTTACAGCGTTTCTTCTACAGATGAAGTGTAACCTAATTTGTCTCATCTCTAGACGACTGGCTCATGTTCCCCGTTGCCCGTTCCCTAAAACCAGAGACTTCGTAACTCACCCTTAAGATAACTGATACTAAATCTGTTGAGTATAGGCTACATATCAGGACAGGCAATAGGCAATAGGAGCAATAAATAATTCTTTAAATAACCAGATTTAGCATCACCCTTAATTATTGTTTTCCTAAGCCTAGTTTTCTGGTTACTTTAAAGTTGGTTTCGGTGTTTGATAGGGTTTGGGACTAATCGAAGGGACTATCAAAAGCAGTAAAACGGTGGTGCATTCCCATACGATAATATCGGTCAGTTGAGTGCCTTTTTTAACTAGCCATCTCTGCCGCTAGTTTAGAAAATTGGTGTAAGTCCCTAAAGATAGTCTCAAGTTTCTCACAACAGAAAGACTACCCGATCAACTATACCCAAAATCGCTCGATCGATTTAGCGTTTGCGTTTGAGTAATTTAGAAATGCGTCGATCATACCGCAACCAACGCCAAATTTTAATAACCAATTCCTCTACCCATAAAATGATCGCATCTAATCCCTCTAAAATCCGTTCTAAGGGGTGTTTAACGTAGCCGACGGGGGTTGATTCGGTTTCTAACCATTCCTCGTTAATTGGTTGAATTATCTCCTTAGCATAGCGGGGATCTAATTGGGTGGCGGGGGGAGATTCTCTGGCAGTAATTTCAGCGGCGGCCGGGGGGATTTTTTGTAAAGATTTATTTTGTTTTTCTTGACTAAAAGCTTTTTTTGTGATATTAGGCTCGGCTGTGGTGACTGGGGACTGGGGAAGGGGATAAGCGGGATTAAGGCGGGGTTTTTCGGAGTCTTGGGGAGAAATAGCCAATATATCGGCGGATTCTAGCCAAGGTTGCTCGCTGACGGCGGAAAATGTCAGGGATTGGCGAGAGGCAAAGAAGTGATCGATCGCCGCTTGGATGAGTTTGCCGATCGTGAAGGGATCCGCTTGGGTTTGTTTTTCTAGCCAATCCTGGAGACGTTGCTTGAAGGTGATCAGCAGAGAATTAGGAAGACTTAGGGGATATTTTGCCGATAAAGCGGGGGAATCAGCACTATATTCTAAATTATTCTTCTCTTTTGCCCAGAAATGCTCGATCGCCGCATAAATTAACCAATAAAGTCGCCAGAGATAGGAGGAATTTTTCTCCAGATTCGGGGACTGGTTAACGAGATCGGAAGGTAGGTTAGAGGTGTGGCTAACACTGCTGGGGATTGCGGGGGAGATAGCGAGAAATTTAGCCTCGAAAATCGCTAATTTTTCGTCAATGACTTCTAAAATCGCTTGGGAATTTAAATTAGGCAGTGGTAAGGAGGGTGGTGTCGGGGTTTTGACGAGATGGGATTCTTGGAAGAGATTTATGGCGATCGCGATTTGTCCCTGTTGTTCCCAGCGTAGTAGGTTCCAAAACCAACGGATCGGAGGCAAGACAGGATTTTTGTCGGTAAAATTCGGTAATAAAGGCGGATATTGAGGATTTAATCGCTTAATTCTCCGTTTTTCGAGGGCGTAGTTAGCCAGTGCCGTCCTAATTTGTTTTTCTATTTGTCTTTGGGTTTGATTATCGGTGATTTTAACGGTCTGGTGATCGTTAGTGACGAAAACTAAAGCTTGATCCTCTAGATCGG
Organism: Microcystis sp. LE19-131.1A; assembly: GCF_027532015.1. NCBI lineage: Bacteria > Bacillati > Cyanobacteriota > Cyanophyceae > Chroococcales > Microcystaceae > Microcystis > Microcystis sp. LE19-131.1A. The sequence continues at coordinate 38,731 of NZ_JAPZSS010000046.1, forward strand.
CTGCTATGCCAATAAATGGCGTTTCTTGGTCGGATAAGCTCTGGAGAAATTCCGCGATCGCATCCGTCCCCTCTTTTCCGGGGGGTGATAATTGTTTCTGGAGACTGTTCCCCAATTGATTAGCCGTCACCCGCAGCGATTGTATCAGTAAATAGACGGGATAGAGGGCTATTTGCAAGGCAATAGCGATCGCATTTTGACCGCGACGGGAAACGCGGCCGAGGTTATCTTTCAGACGGATCAAGCGACGGTTGATCAGGTTGAACAGTCGGCTTTTATAGGGATCGGCAGCCATGGATTTTGGGCGATAACATCTTCATTTAGACTATCCTATTGTGCAAGGGCGGGATAAAAAAATTTTTTGCTAAAACCCTTGACTCTAGGAAAGATTATTGTTATATTTAAAAAGGTCTGAAATCCAAGCCCCCATCGTCTAGTGGCCTAGGACACCTCCCTTTCACGGAGGCGACAGGGATTCGAATTCCCTTGGGGGTATGCAAAAAAGTCAGAAGTGTCAAGCTTCTGACTTTTCGGTTTTTTTCTCCCGTTGATGGCTTTTCGGTAGGGTGACGGTGAAAATTGTTCCTTGATCGATCTGACTTTCGACGCTAATTTGTCCATGATGACTGAGGGTAATCGCTAAAGCGATCGCTAATCCTAATCCTGTTCCCCCGGAAGTGGCGGAATTTTGTCGTGCGGGATCGAGACGATAAAAGCGATCAAAAATATGGGACAAAGCAGCCTCGGGAATACCGATTCCGTTATCTTTGACGCGCACCAGTAACACCGATTGTCGATCGCGTTTACTTTTCTCCAATTCCACTGCCACATTTTTAGGCTCAGATTCGGGCAAAAAAGCGTGTTTTAGGGCATTAGAAATTAAATTTGTGAATAAACGGGCCAATTGATCCCAATCTCCCTCCATAGTAAACATTTCATCGCTGTAGGAAAAATCCTCTTGGTCCGGTTCCACAATCGACAAAGAGAGGCAAATTCCCTGCTTATCGGCGATTAAACGCTGTTCTTCCACCACTTCCATCAATAAAGCATCCAAAGGTACAGCTTGCTCGATCGGTTGGACGATGCCACTATCAGAACGGGCTAAAAAAAGCAGATCATTGACTAAATTGCCCAATCTTTCCGTTAAACGCTCGATCACCTGCAAGCGTTGATCGCCAGTTTGGGGATAAGCGATCGCCATTTGCACGTTAGTTTGGATAGTGGCGATCGGATTGCGTAATTCATGGGAAGCATCGGCGGTAAATTGTTTTAAACTCTGATAGGACTCTTTTACCGGTTGAATGGCTAAACCGGACAAAAACCAACCAATCCCGGCGACACTGGCAATCATCAGGCAAATTCCGACGATTAAATCCAATAATAGCTGTCTAATTGGTTTTGTCACCTCAAACCAAGGATGACTTACCCGCAGATATCCCAAAACATAATGATCGATTTCCACCCTTTCGGTTATTTGTCGCAGCAGACGATCATCGGATAAGCGAATAGTTTCCCCCTGACGGTGGGGATGGAGGGGAATATCTAAGGATTCGGGCAGAGTTGACCAAACTAGATTACCTTGGGGATCGAACCATTCCAAATCTATATGATCGTCCTCCACGGATTTACCCTGACTGGGAAAACTTGCGAGGGGATCGACGCGATAACGTCCTTGGTTCGGGGGAATCGATTCGATCACGAGGGAACGATTTACCACCTCAATGATGTGTTTAAGGGTATCATCAATGCGATCCACTAGGGTATGCCGCACATAAAAATACATTCCCGTAGCGAGAAAAAGCAGTAGTATGGCAGTGACAACAGTGTACCATAAGGCTAAACGGCGGCGAGTGGCTTGGAACACCGATAATCTATTGATTGGCTAGAGATTTTTAGGGCAATGTATCCTATTTTACAGCTTATTTTAGCGATTTAATAGTGGAGAATAAATTATTTTTAGCTGTGGGGAAAAACTGACGGTTGCCAAGAATAGCTAGACTTGAACGCTCATAGTCCTTAAAAATTGCCGCTAACAAAAGTATTTTTAGATACATTCTTCCCAATAATTGTTTGAGTAGAACTACAAAAGCAGCCAAAGTGAATTATATTTAATCCTGTGGCAACAAGGCTGATAGGAACGGCTAAAAATATTTTTGAGCTTATTTGAATTAATAACAAGTATAAATGATGAATTTAAATTATTGGTTAATGAAATCGGAACCCCATGTCTATAGTATCGGGGATTTAAAAAAAGACGGTCAAACTATTTGGGAAGGAGTGCGAAATTATCAGGCCCGCAATTTTCTCCGTCAGATGAAGCGGGGAGATTTAGCCTTTTTTTACCATTCTAATACCACCCCGCCGGCGATTGTCGGCTTGATGCGCGTAGTGGAAACCGATATGATCGATCCCACACAATTCGATCGCGATAGTCCCTACTATGATCCCAAATCCTCTCCAGATTCCCCACGCTGGTGGACGGTTAAAGTTGAGTTTGATCGCCTTTTTCCCCAAATGCTGCCCCTGGGAATTTTAAAACAAAATTTTACCGCCGATGAATTATTATTAGTAAGGACAGGAAATCGTCTGTCAGTGATGCCTGTCAATCAAGTGATCGCCACAAAAATTCTCGCTTTAGTCCCTCGTCAAGGAGTATAAACTATGAACCAAAAAGATGCTATTAATTTACTTTCCCTGATCGGGGGATTATTAGCTGCTATTGTAATTTTAGCGGCCTTTAATGCCTATGTGATTATCACTCCCGGACAAGCGGGGGTTTTAAGTGTTTTAGGAAAGGCTAAGGACGGGGTTTTATTGGAGGGATTGCACTTTAAACCTCCCTTTGTCTCTAGTGTCGATATCTACGATCTTACGGTGCAAAAATTTGAAGTTCCCGCCCAAAGTTCCACTAAAGATTTACAGGATTTATCTGCTAGTTTTGCGATTAATTTTCGTCTCGATCCGACGCAGGTAGTGGCGATTAGAAGAACCCAAGGCACGCTGCAAAATATTGTCGCTAAAATTATCGCCCCTCAAACCCAAGAATCCTTTAAAATTGCCGCCGCTAAAAGAACCGTAGAGGAAGCAATTACTCGACGCAGTGAGTTAAAAGAAGACTTTGATAATGCCCTATCGACTCGGTTAGAAAAGTATGGTATTCTAGTTTTAGATACCAGTGTGGTAGATTTGAATTTTTCTCCGGAATTTGCCCGGGCTGTCGAAGATAAACAAATCGCAGAACAACGCGCCCAAAGAGCCGTTTATATCACCCAAGAAGCGGAACAACAGGCCCAAGCAGAAGTTAATCGCGCTAAAGGGAAAGCTGAGGCACAAAGACTATTAGCAGAAACTTTAAAAGAACAGGGGGGAGGATTAGTTTTACAGAAAGAAGCGATCGAAGCTTGGCGCGAAGGTGGAGCGCAAATGCCCCGGGTTTTAGTCATGGATGGATCGGGAAAAAATAGCGTACCATTTTTATTTAATTATAGTGATTCTTTGTCAGAAAATACCCCCTAAATTCCTGTCCAAGCTCAGAGGCATTTTAAAAGAAACCTTGCCAACTTCTCAAAATTACCCGGTGATATTATCGACAAATGGCATTGAAAACAATCTCTAGCTCCTTGACTATTTGAGGATGAATAAATTGATGATAGTTCCCTGAATGTGATTAAACCGAGGCGCAGTGAATCGGTGCAATCTAAACAGAGAAAAGAACAGAATCAAGGGAAGATCCCTAGAAATAGTTTTCGGACTTTATTGGGGGACTTAGAGACGATTTACCTGAATATGGTAGAATGTGCGATTAGAGAGGGAAGTTATCGTTTTTCTAAGATAACTCGACCGACTTCTCCGCAACAGAAGGCGTTGATTGGTACCCAGTAACGGAGCATCAGAAATTGTCTTAACCCCTCCTACAGCAGAGGTTATGGTCTTTTGTCAAAGGGGAAGTCGAGTCTTCTGGTGGGACGGTGAATATTCTTGATCATCCGGCGGCGAGTCTATCGGGAAGCTTTACAGTTTAGCGTTTCTGGACAAACCGGCGCGATGATGAAAAACAGCCTAGAGCAGTTGCTCTCGTCGGGGTGTCAATGCTATGATTAGGAATAGTTTTGCGGGTATAGTTCAGTGGTAGAACGTCACCTTCCCAAGGTGAATGTCGCGCGTTCGAGTCGCGTTACCCGCTTCTGACGACAATTGTTACGACAACTAATTAGGGTTTGCTGAAAAAGTTTGGATCTTCTCGACTTTTTGTGATAATTTTTGCCTATGGAATCGTGAAATGTTTACTGGGAAAGACTTTTAGGACTATTTTGTTAAAGTAACTATAGTTAGTAAAAGTATAGTCAAATATAGACAGACTGAATTCCATTTCAGAAATTCCCTTCACTTTTACTTCGAGAGATTAATTCTCCTTGGGTGAACTACGCACCTCTCTATCCCATAGCGGTTAAACGCATTTGGGAATGCTTTTCGCAAAATGTTGTAGGAACCCATGACATCAGATTGAACCAGAATCCCCTTATCTGTACGATATAACCCTCGCGAAATTCAGTTTCCTGAAAACACTGGCTTTTCAGTTGTTTGTCCATACACTGGTAGCAGCTCTAAATTCAAAAAATTAGCAACGGAGGTATAGGATTCTTCTTGAATAATCACAGAGATTCCTACTAATTGACATTTATAACTAATCAT